>NZ_JBNHHB010000618.1:0-202 GCF_059091905.1 Arthrobacter sp. Dra40 | reverse complement strand
GAGTCGAAAGCGAACGCGGACTATTATGCCGAACGCCTCGAAACGCTGGTGGCGGGTGCGGAGCCGGCGGTGCTGCTGGCTGTGCTGACGGGTTCGGAGACCGGGGGGTTGGGGTATCAGGAGACGGTGGAGCATCTGGCCGCGGTGCACCGGGTGAGGTGTTGGCTGGATGGCCGGGAGGTGGCGCTGGAGGAGCAGCTGG
>NZ_JBNHHB010000617.1:0-211 GCF_059091905.1 Arthrobacter sp. Dra40 | reverse complement strand
GGGTGCACCACGTTGCGGCAGCGGCAGTTGCTGGCTGCCACGTCCGCGGCGGAGGAGCTGGGCTGCCTGCTCGGTCTGCCCGAACAGCAGGCCCGCGCCCGGTTGGACCAGGCTGCGGACCTGCACCGGTTGTTCCCCGCCACGCTGGCGGCGATGGGCGCCGGGGAGCTGGACCGGGAGCAGGCCGCGGTCATTGTCGTCCAGGGCCGGT
>NZ_JBNHHB010000616.1:0-219 GCF_059091905.1 Arthrobacter sp. Dra40 | reverse complement strand
TACGGCAGGACCCGGTACCGGCCGCCGGCGGATCTGGCCCGGATGGTGCGGAAACGGGACGAGGTGTGTCCGTTTGCCGGCTGCCGCAAACACGGCAAGGCCTGCCAGATCGACCACACCCGGGCGTTCCGCGCCGACGGCGCCAAAGGTGAAACGGACGCCGGGAACCTGGGCCCGCCGTGCGAGACCCACCACGGGCTGAAAACCCGGGCCGGCTGG
>NZ_JBNHHB010000615.1:0-223 GCF_059091905.1 Arthrobacter sp. Dra40 | reverse complement strand
ACACCGCATCTGTCATCGCAGGCTGGAATCCCGACACGACGATCTGGCTGACCGATGTCGCACGCGAATGGGAGGGCCCGCGTCAGACCTGGCACCGCGGACCCAACGACGACGTCTGGAACCGGTTGTCGGACGAAGCCAACGGTCATGGCACTGCCCCATCCGGGACGTAGGTTTCCCGGTTCAGTACGTCACGTTCACGCCGCCCGGGCAGCCGACTCCG
>NZ_JBNHHB010000614.1:0-232 GCF_059091905.1 Arthrobacter sp. Dra40 | reverse complement strand
GGCTGGAGGCCGAAGCCAAACGCGCCGCCTACCGGCTGGACCCGCACGCGGTGGTGAAACGGGCCGCGAAGGCCGAAGCGGACCGGCATGTCTCCTCCCGGCCCGAACCGGATGTGATGGTCTCGGTCCGGACCCTGCTGCCGGTGGTGCGGGGGGTCGCGATGATGGCCGCGCTGCGGCAGGAGGCGGACCGGCTGGCCAACGCCGGGGACCCCAGGACCCGGGGCCAGGT
>NZ_JBNHHB010000613.1:0-237 GCF_059091905.1 Arthrobacter sp. Dra40 | reverse complement strand
CTGTGTGTGGAGGTCGAGTACTTCCTGGGCCAGTTCGGCGACCAGCCGGGCACCGATCCGTTGGGCGGGCACCGTGGTGTATTGGGATTTCGCAGCATTGATGGCCCTTTCTGCCACGAGCAGGCTGCTGCGGGTGCGCTGGTTCTTGAGCCAGGCATGGAGGCGTTTCTCTCCGAGCCGGCGCAGGCCGTCGGGCGTGTTGTACCGGGTCAGCAAGAGCAGCGCGCCCTTGGATCT
>NZ_JBNHHB010000612.1:0-241 GCF_059091905.1 Arthrobacter sp. Dra40 | reverse complement strand
CGTGTTTGCGGCAGCCGGCAAACGGACACACCTCGTCCCGTTTCCGCACCATCCGGGCCAGATCCGCCGGCGGCCGGTACCGGGTCCTGCCGTAGGAGAGCCTGGCCCCGGTCTCCGGATGCGTCAGGATCCGGTAAAATGACCTCGCATCCGCACACAACTGCCGGGCAGCGTCCGCCGGGATCGGACCGAACCCGTCCAGCGTCGCCGGTTCCTCGCCCAGCCCCAGCAGAGACAGGAC
>NZ_JBNHHB010000611.1:0-243 GCF_059091905.1 Arthrobacter sp. Dra40 | reverse complement strand
TCCTGGTCAATCAGATGCCGCACACGCTCAAGGCACTCGAGGCGGGGTACCTGAACGAGCGGCGGGCGGCGATCCTGGTCAGTGAAACCGACTGCCTGACCCCGGAGCACCGGGCGGCAGTGGATGAGGAACTGGCCGGGAACCCCGACCGGCTGCACGGGCTCGGGAACCGGCGGCTGGAGGCCGAAGCCAAACGCGCCGCCTACCGGCTGGACCCGCACGCGGTGGTGAAACGGGCCGCGA
>NZ_JBNHHB010000610.1:0-246 GCF_059091905.1 Arthrobacter sp. Dra40 | reverse complement strand
ACCTGGACTACCGGTACCGGGTGGAGTTCGACATGCCGATCTACCAGAAGCTGATCTCGCACGCCGCCGACCGCGGCCTGCACTGCTTCGCCTCGCCGTGGGATGTTCCCTCGGTCGCGTTCATGGAAGAGGCCGGCGCGCTCACCCATAAGGTCGCGTCCGCCTCGGTCACCGACCTGGACCTGCTGGCCGCGCTGCGCGAGACCGGCAAGCCGGTGATCCTGTCCACCGGCATGTCCACGATCG
>NZ_JBNHHB010000609.1:0-248 GCF_059091905.1 Arthrobacter sp. Dra40 | reverse complement strand
TTGGCCTGCTCCGCGGCGATCGCGTCCTTGGCGTCCTCCCGTGCGGTGATCTGGTCCACCAACTCGGCCGCCGGCGCCGCAAGATCGACCGGCGGCAGCGGGATCGCAAACTCATTGACTGCAGGCAGACCGCCGCCGGTAGCAGGGGCCGCGGAGGACTGCTCCGCGGCAGCCAAAGCTGCGGCGGGAGGTTCAGCTGGTGCCGGATCAAACATGAGTGCGTCTCAATCTTCAGCATGCCCACAGGG
>NZ_JBNHHB010000608.1:0-250 GCF_059091905.1 Arthrobacter sp. Dra40 | reverse complement strand
GGCCACAAAACCAAACACCACGGCGGCGGAACCGTCAGCCAGCACCCCGACGGGACCCTGCACTTCACCACCCGCTCCGGCCACACCCACACCACCACCCCCGACGAAGGCTGGGCCCTCACCTACCCAACAGCGACGAACCCGGGCACCCACCACGGGAACGGACAAGCGGTCGAGGATGAGAGCGGACAAGAAGCCGCCACAAACGGACAAGCAGCCGGTCAAGAGAACCAACACGAACAGGGCCCCC
>NZ_JBNHHB010000607.1:0-259 GCF_059091905.1 Arthrobacter sp. Dra40 | reverse complement strand
CAAAGATCAGCTTCCACCACTCCGACGGCAACGTTGACGTGCTCGACGTCGACCCCGGCACCTCGCTCATGCGCGCCGCCGTCACCAACGGCGTCAACGGCATCGTCGGCGAATGCGGCGGCCAGGCCATGTGCGCCACCTGCCCCGTCCACGTCCGGCCCGAATACCTCGACGGCCTGCCCGAAATCAGCGACGACGAAGACGAAATGCTCGACTGCACCGCCGGCCCCCGCGACGACACCCGCAGCCGGCTGGGCTG
>NZ_JBNHHB010000606.1:0-261 GCF_059091905.1 Arthrobacter sp. Dra40 | reverse complement strand
TAGCCGAGCGCTTCCGCGACCACCACCACGCCGAAATCATGCTCAGCATGCCCGGCTTCGGTCCCGTCCTCGGCGCCGAATTCCTCGGTGCCACCGGCGGCGACCTGACCGTTTTCGAAAGTGTCGACCGGCTTGCCGGGGTTGCGGGACTCGCCCCGGCTTCTAAGGACTCCGGAAGAATCAGAGGCAACCACCACCGCCCCAGACGCTACGATCGCAGACTGTTGCGGGCCTGCTACATGGCCGCCATGTCCAGCCTTA
>NZ_JBNHHB010000605.1:0-267 GCF_059091905.1 Arthrobacter sp. Dra40 | reverse complement strand
GGATCGCCGCCCGCCGCTCGTTCAGGTACCCCGCCTCGAGTGCCTTGAGCGTGTGCGGCATCTGATTGACCAGGACCTTGGCCCGGCCCAGCAGCAAGGCGCCCTGGTTCGGGGACTCCCGGCGCGCCAGCCCGACCTGCTTGGCGATCCCCTCGCCCTGCCGTGCGGCAGGGACGCCCTTGGCGGCCCGCTCGGCCCGCATCCGCTGATCCAGGGCGACCATGAGTTTGGCCTGCTCCGCGGCGATCGCGTCCTTGGCGTCCTCCC
>NZ_JBNHHB010000604.1:0-269 GCF_059091905.1 Arthrobacter sp. Dra40 | reverse complement strand
GGGCAGTGCCATGACCGTTGGCTTCGTCCGACACCCGGTTCCAGACGTCGTCGTGGGGTCCACGGTGCCAGGTCTGACGCGGGCCCTCCCATTCGCGAGCGACCTGCTCCCAGTCGGGGATTACCCATCGGCCGTCCCTGCCGGTTGCCCGGTACCAGTCATGACGGCGCGAGGCGGTGACGTCGAGCGGAAAGGAGCGGCACAAACGGATCCAGTCAGCGGCCGTGTGGATCTCGTAAGTCCGGCCTACCCCACGGACCGCGATCGCG
>NZ_JBNHHB010000603.1:0-273 GCF_059091905.1 Arthrobacter sp. Dra40 | reverse complement strand
TGGCGTGGTTGCAGCGCTCGCACAGCCCCTGCCCGTTGGCCAGGGTGGTGGGCCCGCCCTCGGACCAGGCGACAATGTGGTCGATGTGCCGGATCGGTGCGTCGCACCAGGGAGCGGCGCAGATCGCGTCCCGTGCCATGACCATCCGCCGGATCCCGTCGGGGAACTTCCGGGCATTCGAGTCCATGCCCAGCAGCTGCCCGTCCTCGGGAGCGGTATACAGCCGCCGGATCCAGACGTCCTCCACGCCGCCGATTTTCAGGTTCCGCAGCC
>NZ_JBNHHB010000602.1:0-281 GCF_059091905.1 Arthrobacter sp. Dra40 | reverse complement strand
CGGACGCACGGTCCACCACGCTTCCCGAACCTACCGCGGCGACGGGAAAACCGATGCCAAGGACGCTGCCGTCATCGCCGACCAGGCACGCATGCGCCGGGACCTGCAGACGGTGCGGGCAGGGGATGAGATCAGCGTCGATTTGCGGATCCTTACCGCGCGCCGCGCGGACAAGGCGTGCGACCGCAGCCGCGCGATCAATCGGCTCCGGGCCCAGCTGCTGGAATACTTCCCGGCTCTGGAACAAGCCTTTGACTACAGCAGATCCAAGGGCGCGCTGC
>NZ_JBNHHB010000601.1:0-284 GCF_059091905.1 Arthrobacter sp. Dra40 | reverse complement strand
GGAGGAAGAACCTACATGAAGCTCGACCGTACGATGAGACGCCGCTCGGCCCTGGCCGCCGCCGCGGCAGCATCTGCCCTGGTCCTGGCGGCCTGCGGCTCCACCGGCGCCGGCAGCAGCGGTGAAGAGGCCGGCATCAACAAGCTCAACATCATTGTCCCGGCGGATCCGGGCGGCGGCTGGGACCAGACCGGACGTGCCATCCAAAAGGACCTGAAGGAGAACGATCTGGTCTCCAATGCCACGGTGGTCAACATCGGGGGCGCGGGCGGCACCAACGGCCT
>NZ_JBNHHB010000600.1:0-288 GCF_059091905.1 Arthrobacter sp. Dra40 | reverse complement strand
CATGGTTGAGTCCATCAGCAAGGTCAGACTCACCACAAAAACCAGCAGCGCGGCCTGGACTCCCGGCGCGCCGGCGTAGTTCCACCAGGATTGCGCTGCCGCAGCCGCATAGCCGGGCGCTGCGGGTACAGCGGTGATACCGACGACGACGCCAACCACGGCGAGCAGCGCAGTAATGCCGTGGCAGGCGGCAGCGATGTGGACCTCGTCGTAGCGGCCCCGCCGACGCGTTGATTCCCTTGGCGACACACCCATGCCCCGATCCTAGCCCGGCGCCCCGCTGAGAAC
>NZ_JBNHHB010000599.1:0-295 GCF_059091905.1 Arthrobacter sp. Dra40 | reverse complement strand
AGAGCAACACCAGTCCGATGCCCATCATCAGCACCTCTCCCGGCGCCGGCGTCCCGCCGGAAGCATACGGCAGCCAGCCGGTCGCAGCTGCCCTGACCGCCGTCCACAGCAGCCAGAAGCCCGGGAACATCAGACTCAGGGCTGCCGCACCTGCACTGATGCGCGGGCGCGGCCCAAAAAGGAGCCAGCCGGTCAAGACGGCCACCGGCACTGCGTAATGCACCAACCGGTCCGCCATTACACCCGCCGCACTCAACTGGGCGGCGTCGGGAAGTCCCCGGAACGGGGTGAACTG
>NZ_JBNHHB010000598.1:0-304 GCF_059091905.1 Arthrobacter sp. Dra40 | reverse complement strand
GTGGACCCCACGACGACGTCTGGAACCGGGTGTCGGACGAAGCCAACGGTCATGGCACTGCCCCATCCGGGACGTAGGTTTCCCGGTTCAGTACGTCGCGTTCACGCCGCCCGGGCAGCCGACTCCGGTTGGAGCCCATAGCTGGTCCCGTCACGGAGCATGGCCCAGAGGACGTTGAGCCGGCGGCGGGCCAGCGAGAGGACGGAGTGGATGTGGGTCTTGCCTTCGGCGCGTTTGCGGTCGTAGTAGGTCCGGGAGGCGTTGGAGCTTCTAAGGCTGGACATGGCGGCCATGTAGCAGGCCC
>NZ_JBNHHB010000597.1:0-311 GCF_059091905.1 Arthrobacter sp. Dra40 | reverse complement strand
CTGGTGCCCGATGCAGGGGGCATCCAATCTTCTCAGCGGGGGCACACATGGTTGATCCGTCGAACTCATTCCGGGCAGTCCGGGTAGGCTCTGAGTCCGGTGCCGGGCTTGCCGGCTGGCAGGCTGTCACCGGGCGGACGGTAGTTCCGGTCACCAAGGTTCCGGTCACGTACTGGTGCCCAAGGGGACACCAGACCACACCGGTCTTTGCCAATCTCGGCGAGGCGGACATCCCGCCGTCATGGGACTGCCCGCACTGCGGCCAGATAGCAGCCAGGGAACCTGGCGGCGGCAGCACCGAGGCCCGCAGC
>NZ_JBNHHB010000596.1:0-312 GCF_059091905.1 Arthrobacter sp. Dra40 | reverse complement strand
GGCCGGACAGGCCTACTTTGACAAGATCATTGCCGAGGATTCCCGGATCGAGCCGGCCGACTGGATGCCGGAGAAGTACCGCAAGACGCTGACCCGGCAGATGTCCCAGCACGCGCACTCCGAGATCATCGGCATGCAGCCGGAGGCCAACTGGATCACGCGCGCCCCCAGCCTGAAGCGCAAGGCCATCCTGATGGCCAAGGTGCAGGACGAGGCCGGCCACGGGCTCTACCTCTACTCCGCCACGGAGACGCTGGGCACCCCGCGCCACGTGCTCAACGAGCAGCTGATGTCGGGCAAGGCCAAGTACTC
>NZ_JBNHHB010000595.1:0-314 GCF_059091905.1 Arthrobacter sp. Dra40 | reverse complement strand
GCGATCCGCTGCGCCTCGGCTTTCGCCCGCTTCAGGGCATCCCCAGTCATGCTGCGCTTGGCGTCGGTGGACTCGGAGACGATCACGACGGCGTTGCGTGCCAGCTCGGCGTCGTGGCCACCACGGGATTCGAGGGTCTGCAGGGTCAGCCGGGCTGCTTCTGCACGGTCCTCGATAGCGGTGACGGGGACGACTAGCTGGTTGGTGTGGTCGATCATCCGCCGCCAGTTGGCGGCCCTGGCAGTGTTGCCGGAGTCCATGATGACCAGTCGGTAGTACCGGGTGAGGACCTGGTGGGCGATGTCCACTTCCTC
>NZ_JBNHHB010000594.1:0-317 GCF_059091905.1 Arthrobacter sp. Dra40 | reverse complement strand
CTGATGAGGGGAGAATGCATTGCCGCAACTGTGGGCCGGGATTGATGCCGGCAAAACCCACCACCATTGCATCGTCATCGACGATGAAGGTACCCGCCTGTTATCCCAGCGCGTCGCCAACGATGAGACGGACCTGCTGGATCTGATCGCTAGCGTTGCCGCCCTCGGTGACGGGGGAGAAGTGGTCTGGGCCGTGGACCTGAACCACGGCGGGGCCGCCCTGTTGATTGCCCTGCTCGCCGCCCACGATCAGCGCCTGCTCTACATCCCCGGACGCACGGTCCACCACGCTTCCCGAACCTACCGCGGCGACGGGA
>NZ_JBNHHB010000593.1:0-319 GCF_059091905.1 Arthrobacter sp. Dra40 | reverse complement strand
CCTTATGTTGTTGCGCAGGTAGTTCGCAGGGCAGTTGTAGTGTCTTGGCTACCCAGGAGTGGCGGGTATGGCTTTGGCTGCTGTGCCGGACGTTGGTTACGGCTTCGAAGGATTGGCCGCCTGCCGCTTCCATGATGACCCGACCGCTGATTGAGAGACGCGACGAGTGCGATCGCTGGATAAGGACACGACGGCGAGGTTATCTGCTGGGTTTCACATCCGCTGATGAGGGGAGAATGCATTGCCGCAACTGTGGGCCGGGATTGATGCCGGCAAAACCCACCACCATTGCATCGTCATCGACGATGAAGGTACCCGC
>NZ_JBNHHB010000592.1:0-324 GCF_059091905.1 Arthrobacter sp. Dra40 | reverse complement strand
GCGTCAACTGCGCCATGTGCCACAACGCGTCGGCAGCCGGTGGCGCTTTGACCCGCGGCAAGTTCGCTCCGGCCTTGGCCGGTGTCAGCGAAGCACACATCTACGAAGCCATGGCCACCGGACCGCAGAACATGCCGGTGTTCAGCGACGCGAATATCTCCCCCGAGGAGAAGCGCGATGTCATCGCCTTCCTGAAGACGATTGAAGAGCAGGGCACCCCGGGCGGCTTCTCGCTCGGTTCGCTCGGCCCGGTGTCCGAGGGTCTGCTGATGTGGACCGCAGGTTTGGGCGTGGTTATTGCGTTCACCATCTGGCTGACCCAGC
>NZ_JBNHHB010000591.1:0-324 GCF_059091905.1 Arthrobacter sp. Dra40 | reverse complement strand
GAGCACGTCGCGTACTTGAACGTCGATGTGGTGGGCTCGCCGAACGCGGTGGCGTTCGTGTACGACGGCGACGGCTCGGACAGCGAGGAGGCCGGGCCCGAGGGGTCGGGCGCCGTCGAACAGGTGTTCCTCGACATCCTGCGCGCCGAGGGAGTCGAGGCGCTGCCGTTCGGGTTCATCGAGGATTCGGACTACGACGCGTTCGTGAAGGGCGGCATCCCGGCCGGGGGCCTGTTCACCGGCGACGCGGGGACCAAGAGCGAGGCCGAGGCGCTCACGTTCGGCGGGCAGGCGGGGGACCAGTACGACGAGTGCTACCACCAG
>NZ_JBNHHB010000590.1:0-325 GCF_059091905.1 Arthrobacter sp. Dra40 | reverse complement strand
CGACGTCACAAATGCTGGGCACCTATCACACGAACCTCTTCCATTGTCCTTCGGAAACCACCTCCACGGAGCCGTCGACGACCTTGATAGCTGTCTGTTCGTCGATGGCGTAGGCAGGGACGCCTATGTCGGCGGCCCACCGCTCTGCGTGGGCCAGGGTGTTGCTCGGGAAAGCGTCCAGGTGCGGAAAGATCGAAAAATCCACCACCCCCAGAGTCCGATCATCCGGAGCGGACGGCCACTCGACGAAGTATTCCCCGATCCGGGGCGTCATCACCATGCTTCCGGCACTCACTCCCACCCACACCGTGTCGGGAAGTGACGG
>NZ_JBNHHB010000589.1:0-327 GCF_059091905.1 Arthrobacter sp. Dra40 | reverse complement strand
CAGGATCTCTACTGCTTCGGGATCGAAGCCCTGGGCCACGACTACCTCGGTGAAGATGTCCTTGACGGCGTTCGCCATCCCGGCGGTCACCGTCCGGTTTGCTGCGATGACGCCGCCGAACGCGGACACCGGGTCGGTGGCGTGCGCCTTGGCATGTGCATCGGCGATCGGATCCGCGGCGCCCGCGGAGGCAACGGCGATGCCGCACGGATTGGCGTGCTTGACCACGGCAACGGCCGGCTGGGCGAAATCGAACGCTGCCCGCACGGCGGCATCGGCGTCGACGTAGTTGTTGAAGCTCATGGCCTTGCCGTGCAGCTGCACGGC
>NZ_JBNHHB010000588.1:0-328 GCF_059091905.1 Arthrobacter sp. Dra40 | reverse complement strand
CAACCCAAACCCTTCCCTCTTCGGCGACCTCAAGGTGCTGCTGGGGCCGGCGTGCCTGGATGCCTGACCAGGCCCGGTGCCTGATCGCTGGAACCCGGTGCCTGATCAGTAGAATAGGTGCGTGACTTCTGCAGCTTCGGCCAACACCTTTACTGATTTCGCCACTATCGACCTGCGCGGCCGCAGGCTTGGCACCGCCGAGCTGAAAGCCGCCATGCCGCGCGCGGAGACCACGTTCGACGTCGCCACCGCCGCCGTCGAGGAAATCATCCAGAAGGTGCGGGCGGACGGTTTCGGTGCTCTGGCAGAACTTGCGCGACGGTTCGAC
>NZ_JBNHHB010000587.1:0-331 GCF_059091905.1 Arthrobacter sp. Dra40 | reverse complement strand
CCGGCCCGGAAGGAACCGGTCCCGGTGCCGGAGCGGTGGCCGGAGCCGGTGTTCGAGCCGGGCCCGGACCCGTACGCGGGCCTGGAGATCCCGCCGGTCCCGGAGGAGGAGCTTGACCAGGGGAACCGGGCGTACCGGGAGGACTTCGCGGTTTGGGAACTGGACGACGAGGACGACCGGCCGCCGGGGGTGGGTGCGGTTCCGGCGGAGTTCGCGGAGCTGGCGAACCTGCCGGAGGGGTGCTGGCTGCCGGAGGGTTTGTTTGAGTCGAAAGCGAACGCGGACTATTATGCCGAACGCCTCGAAACGCTGGTGGCGGGTGCGGAGCCGG
>NZ_JBNHHB010000586.1:0-332 GCF_059091905.1 Arthrobacter sp. Dra40 | reverse complement strand
ACGTCGGTGGGATCAAGGGAAGCAAGTGCCGCGGCCAACAGTTCCGGGGACACGGGGGCAGCAGCGGCAGCCTCATCCCGGCCGTCGTTAGCGACGCGCAGCCTGACAAGCGATGTTCCCTTCCCGGGGTCCAGCTCATACCCCAGCAATATCGCGGCTGTACGGATCTCCGGGCTCAAAGCCATCGCGAGTTCCAGACATAGCCGACGCCCTCGAGGTCCCTCAAGGAGCAAAGCAGTCCTCTTCTGCATCTGCTCATCGTCGCACCTCAACGCCAGGCCAAGGCCACCGATGCCACGCGGGCATGGCAGATCCGATGTCACCGCTGAACG
>NZ_JBNHHB010000585.1:0-335 GCF_059091905.1 Arthrobacter sp. Dra40 | reverse complement strand
ACTGGTTCGGCTTCTGCAGCGCCTGCGGACCGGACATCTGCATGGGCATGCGCCCGGTTCCCACCTGGAAGTCAACGGAGGCGGCGCCCACGCCTACCAGCGACGGACCGGCCTGATTGCCGTGCGCACCCTTCGGGGCCCCGACAGCACCAATTCCGTGACAAGTTGCGCAGTTGGCCACGAAGAGCTTTTCGCCCTCTTCAATGTCATGCGCGGAATAGTTGGTGGTTTGGGCCTTGGCCTCGTTGACGTTGCCGGCAACGGCGTAGAGGCCGCCGGTGACCAGCAGTCCCAAGAGCAGCAGGGCAACGGCCGCCAGGGGATGTCGTCGCCTC
>NZ_JBNHHB010000584.1:0-337 GCF_059091905.1 Arthrobacter sp. Dra40 | reverse complement strand
GTGAACTGCTCCCCGGAAGTTGGACTGAGAAATTCAGTTCCGACTTCTGGGGAGCAGTTTTATGCATGCATGTAGTTCGTTGTCCGAGGATCAGCGCGAGTCCGCTGTAGCGTGGTTCGAGCAGGGCATCGCTTATAGGGCGACAGCCAGATTGCTGGGAGTGCCTCACTCGCCGGTCAAGCGGCTGTATCGGCGATGGAGGATTCATGGCCGAGGAGCGTTGATGACCAAGCCGACAAAACAGTCGTACTCGTTCGAGTTCAAGCTCGCTTTGGTTGAACGGTTCCTCGCTGGTGAGACTGCCCCTGATCTCGCAGCAGAAGTCAGCTTGTCGTCG
>NZ_JBNHHB010000583.1:0-353 GCF_059091905.1 Arthrobacter sp. Dra40 | reverse complement strand
CGGAAGGCGGTCAAATCGCAGCGCAGTTCCTCCAGCGAGTACAGGAAGTAGGGCATCCGCTGCTTGATCATGAACGGGTCGAACGGCAGGTCGCCCCGCATGTGCGTGCGGTCGTGAATCAGGTCCCACATCACAAAGGTTTCCTGCGTCAGCTGCTGGTCGTCCAGCAGGGCCGCGGCTTCCTCGGGCAGATCAAGGGAGGTGATTTCGGCAGCTGCACGGACCACGGTGCGGAAACGGGCGGCTTCGCGGTCGGCGAAAATGGCCCCCCAGGTGAAGGCAGGGGTTTCGCGCACGGCCACGGTTTCCGGGAAGAGTACAGCCGAGTTCGTGTCGTAGCCGGCCGTGAAGTC
>NZ_JBNHHB010000582.1:0-363 GCF_059091905.1 Arthrobacter sp. Dra40 | reverse complement strand
GGGCGTATTCAACGGCGGTGGCGCCGGTCTCCTCGCGCTGGAGGCGGTTCTTGACGGTGAAACCGAGGGTCTGCAGGGTGGCGATGATGGAAAGCATGAGAACTCCTGTGCGATTGAATCGCTGGCTTTCTGGCCAGCGGCCGGCTGGCACCTCGCCAGCTCTTCAAGAAAATTAGCAATGCGAAAGGCCCGAAACGGCCGGCTTTTGCCAATCCTGCGACACCTGCGGGGGAACGCTTCCCCCGGTGGGTAAACGATGCACTTAGCTTGCGGTTTAATGGTTTTTCCTGCGGAAAAGGTGCGCGCCAATGACCCGCTTCTGCCCGCGCGGAAGATGCACGCCGGCACCCAGAAGGCCCCCGC
>NZ_JBNHHB010000581.1:0-371 GCF_059091905.1 Arthrobacter sp. Dra40 | reverse complement strand
GGCGGTGCGCGAGGCAGTGCATACCGCGGCCGAAGGCTACATCGTCACGATCGGGATCACCCCGACCCACCCGGCACCGGCTTCGGCTACATCCGCTCCGCCGGGGCACTGCAGGTGCCCGGGGCAACGAACGCGCATGCGGTGGCCGAGTTCGTGGAGAAGCCCGACGAACAGGTCGCGCGCGAATACCTGGCGACCGGCGAGTACTCGTGGAGCGCGGGCATGTTCGTGGCCCCCGTCGACGTGCTGCTCAAGCACCTGGAGACCAACGAACCTGAACTCTTTGCCGGGCTGACCGAAATCGCCGAGGCCTGGGACACGCCGCAACGCGGCGCGGTGATGCGCCGGGTCTGGCCCGGCCGGCCCAAGAC
>NZ_JBNHHB010000580.1:0-372 GCF_059091905.1 Arthrobacter sp. Dra40 | reverse complement strand
CAGCTTCTCCAGTTCCTTGAAGTCCACCAGCACACCGCGCGGGATGTTCAGGTAGCCGAGCTCGCGCGCCGTCGTCATGTTGCGCACCATGGACCGGCCCACGAAAGCGACCTTGCGACCGTACTTGTGTGCCACGTCGATGACCTGCTGGATGCGGTGCACGTGGCTAGCGAAACTGGAGACGATCACGCGGCGCGGGGCGGTGCGCATGACCGTATCGATTGCCGGCACCAGATCGGCCTCGGCAGCGAGGAAACCGGGAACCTCGGCGTTGGTGGAATCCGGCAGGAACAGGTCCACGCCCTCGTCGCCCAGCCGCGCGAACCCGGCCAGGTCGGTGATCCGGCGGTCCAGCGGGAACTGGTCCATCTT
>NZ_JBNHHB010000579.1:0-377 GCF_059091905.1 Arthrobacter sp. Dra40 | reverse complement strand
AGCGCGGGCTGCGCTCGAACGTCCCCGCGATCTTCATTCAAACTGGAGCGGAACGTGGTGGTCGATCCCGCTCGGACTGGTCCAAACCGTGGGGCAAGTCCCCGCCGGACTGGACCTCGTGGAAGATAGCCCGGGCTGGGAAGAGGCCACCGCGATCCCGGTCCGTGGGGTAGGCCGGACTTACGAGATCCACACGGCCGATGACTGGATCCGTTTGTGCCGCTCCTTTCCGCTCGACGTCACCGCCGCGCGCCGTCATGACTGGTACTGGGCAACCGGTAGGGACGGCCGATGGGTAATCCCCGACTGGGAGCAGGTCGCTCGCGAATGGGACGCGGTGCACCTCACCGTCCTGGGGTACCTCAGCGGTGCTACCC
>NZ_JBNHHB010000578.1:0-387 GCF_059091905.1 Arthrobacter sp. Dra40 | reverse complement strand
CGTGTTTGCGGCAGCCGGCAAACGGACACACCTCGTCCCGTTTCCGCACCATCCGGGCCAGATCCGCCGGCGGCCGGTACCGGGTCCTGCCGTAGGAAAGCCTGGCCCCGGTCTCCGGATGCGTCAGGATCCGGTAAAACGACCTCGCATCCGCACACAACTGCCGGGCCGCGTCCGCCGGGATCGGACCGAACCCGTCCAGCGTCGCCGGTTCCTCGCCCAGCCCCAGCAGAGACAGCACCGGGACGGAGACCGCCGGCTCGGCGTGGATCCCGGCCGCCGGGCCGGTATCCATCCCCGCGTGCACGAGCAGGTCCGTAAACACATCCGCCCGCAACTGGCCCCTGGACCGGGTCTCGCCGTCCTGGGCGCGCAGGTGCGCGGCGG
>NZ_JBNHHB010000577.1:0-395 GCF_059091905.1 Arthrobacter sp. Dra40 | reverse complement strand
CGCAGGTGGCGGGTCAGCGCGCGGGTGTCCACGCCCTGGATGCCCACGATGCCCTGGTTGACCAGTTCGTCGTCCAGGCTGCGCTCGGAGCGCCAGTTGGACGGCCGGCGGGCTGGATCGCGGACCACATAGCCGGCCACCCAGATCTTGCGGGATTCCGCGTCCTCGTCGTTCACGCCGGTGTTGCCGATGTGCGGTGCGGTCTGCACCACCAGCTGGCGGGCGTAGGACGGGTCGGTGATGGTCTCCTGGTAGCCGGTCATCCCGGTGGCAAAGACCGCCTCGCCCAGTGCGGTTCCCTGGGCGCCGTAGCTGCGGCCGCGGAAGGTCCGGCCGTCTTCGAGCACCAGCAGCGCCGGTGCGGTTGCGGAGGTTGTTTCTGCGCTCACGATGTT
>NZ_JBNHHB010000576.1:0-397 GCF_059091905.1 Arthrobacter sp. Dra40 | reverse complement strand
CAAGCTCAACGGGGCCAAGCATGTGGCCGGCCGGCACACCAGGGTGGAGGGGCTGGACCAGTTGGACAAGGTGATCCATGTGGACCAGAGCCCGATCGGGCGCACCCCCCGGTCCAATCCGGCCACCTACACGGGCGTCTTCGACAACATCCGCAAGTTGTTCGCCGAGACCAACGAGGCGAAACTTCGCGGCTACCTGCCCGGCAGGTTCTCATTCAATGTGAAGGGCGGCCGCTGCGAAGCGTGCTCGGGCGACGGCACGCTGAAGATCGAAATGAACTTCCTGCCGGACGTCTACGTCCCGTGCGAGGTCTGCCACGGCGCGCGCTACAACCGGGAGACGCTGGAAGTCCACTACAAGGGCAAGACCATTGCCGAGGTACTGGACATGCCGATC
>NZ_JBNHHB010000575.1:0-399 GCF_059091905.1 Arthrobacter sp. Dra40 | reverse complement strand
AGCCCCCGCGAAAGCGGAGGCTGTAGCGCTGGGATACCAGGACTCGAACCTAGAATGACGGTACCAGAAACCGTTGTGTTGCCAATTACACCATATCCCAATGGCACTTTCGGAGCCGGTGGAGACGGGCTCTTGCCCATTCCCTAGCGCCTCAGCACGAGTAATTACTTTACCGGATGCCTGCGCGAAAGTGCAAAACGAGCAGCAAACGGCCGGCTGGGCCGCCCGCTGCTCGGCTTCAGGCTCAGCCGCGGAAGGACTTCAACCGTGCCAGCGAAGATTCCTTGCCGAGGATCACCATGGACTCGAACAACGGCGGAGAGATGCGGCGACCCGACACAGCGGTCCGGACCGGCCCGAAGGCCAGTCTGGGCTTAAGTCCCAGACCATCGACCAAGG
>NZ_JBNHHB010000574.1:0-405 GCF_059091905.1 Arthrobacter sp. Dra40 | reverse complement strand
CAGCACCCACAGCAGCCCCAGCACCACGGCCAGGGAGAGCGCCACGCGCAGGGCGAGGACAAGGGTCTCCATCTAGAGGAGTCCTTCGGGCACATCGAGGATCTTGGTGATGCGCACGGCGTAGTCCTGGTCGACGACCACCACCTCGCCGTGGGCAATCAGCCGGCCGTTAAGCAGCACATCGGCGGGGGCGCCGGCCGAGCGGTCCAGTTCAATCACGCCGCCCGGTTCCAGGTTCAGCACGTCGCGGACAGACATCCGGGTGCGGCCGATCTCCACGGTCAGCGCCATTTCCACGTTGTTGATGCGGCCCAGTTTGGCCAGCACGGAGTCGTCCACGCCGTTTCCTGCCGGGTTCCCGCGCAGCCGGATGGCGAACCAACCGCCGGCCTCGCCGTCGCCGCC
>NZ_JBNHHB010000573.1:0-419 GCF_059091905.1 Arthrobacter sp. Dra40 | reverse complement strand
GCCATCTTGACGTTGGTTCCTTTGATGGTGTCCTGGAAGCCTTTGACTGCGGCGTCGGACCATCCGGCGCCTTCCGGGCCGGGGAAGAAGCCCACCAGGGCGGGTGACCCCTTGGTGTCATCGATGATGTACTGGGCCGTCGTCACTGCCAGATCGTGGAAGCTCACGAGCGCGTGGGAGAAGAGCGGATTGTCCTTGGAGTCTGGGCAGTCCGTGCCGTTGATGAAGTCCACCACCGGAATCTTCTTTTCCAGCGCGGCAGCGACCTGGGAGCATACGCCCGTAGCGTTGATGGCGCCGAGAATGATCGCGTCGTAGCCGCCGTTAATGCAGTCCTGCATCTGGCTCAGCTGCTTGTCGAGGTTGGTATAGCCTCCGGCCTCGTACATGCTGTACTCGACGTTGTCCCTCTGTGCCTC
>NZ_JBNHHB010000572.1:0-421 GCF_059091905.1 Arthrobacter sp. Dra40 | reverse complement strand
TGCGTGCGCACGGGCTTGGCATTCGGGTCCACGGGGCGTTCGCCGTTGACGAGGAGTGCTTCCTTGCCGGACTTGGAAACCCATACCGGAGGGATCTCTGCTTCGGCAGCAAAGGTCACGAACACCTGCTCGCCGTCCTCGCAGCGGTACTCAACGCGCTGGCGCGGAGCCGGCTCCACACCGGATTCGGTCTCCATACTCTGCGCTCCGAGGCGCATGCCCCGCAGGCTACGATCGCTCATGATCTCTCCCTCTTGTCTTGTGGCGGACCCGGTGACGACACGCGGTTCCGCAATGGCTCGCTAACACCCTCAACGTCGGCGGGCGGCCGTCTGTTCCCGGCCGTGAATGATAACGCCAATCTGCGCTGCGTCAAGGATGGTTGTAAGCGGCAACTTCCCGGCAAACAACCCATTGTAGT
>NZ_JBNHHB010000571.1:0-424 GCF_059091905.1 Arthrobacter sp. Dra40 | reverse complement strand
GTGCGGGGGGTCGCGATGATGGCCGCGCTGCGGCAGGAGGCGGACCGGCTGGCCAACGCCGGGGACCCCAGGACCCGGGGCCAGGTGATGGCCGATATCGTGTTTGAACGCGTCACCGGTCGCAGCACCGCCGACCCTGCCGACCTGGAAGTCCAACTGGTGATGACCGACCGGACGATGCTGCAGGGCGAGAATGAACCGGCCTGGCTCACCGGCTATGGCATCGTCCCGGCCCAGTACGCCCGGGACCTGATCCGCCTGCCCCAGGACCCACCCGCAACATCCCAGCCCGGCGGAGGCGGCAGCCCGCCGGGAACGAACCAGCCCGGCACGAGCCCGCCGGGAACCGGGCAGAAGGCTCCGCCGGCCGGAACCGAGCCGGGCTGGAAGACCGCCCGCGAGCAGGCCCGGCAGGAAAGGCTGC
>NZ_JBNHHB010000570.1:0-424 GCF_059091905.1 Arthrobacter sp. Dra40 | reverse complement strand
CGGGAAAAGCTGGCTTGGGACCCTGCACTTGTGTCCTCACGTGCGATCAGGTTCGTGAGGGAAGGGAAAGTAGCCACGGTGTCGGGGCGGGATCTTGATATCTCCCCGGAAAGCATATGTCTGCACGGGGACGCACCGAACTCGGTGGAGGTTATCCGCACGGTCTGGCAGTCCTTGCAGGATGCCGGCATATCTGTCCGTCCGTTGACGGAAGCCGAAAACGTGGCGCCGGAACCGGACTGATCCGGGTGTGCATCGCGCTGACCGCCGGAAGGGTAGGAGCAACGAGTTGAGTGAGCCTGTACTGGAGCCGATCCTCATCGACGGAACGGTGGACACCATCGTCAACCGGCTGCGGGGCGCGATCGAAAAGGGCGCCTACTCGCCGGGCCAACAGCTGCGGGAAACCAGTCTTGCCCAGCAG
>NZ_JBNHHB010000569.1:0-428 GCF_059091905.1 Arthrobacter sp. Dra40 | reverse complement strand
CACAGGCCGCGGCGTGTTCGTCCTGGCGTTGACCTCCAACCCGGAGGGCGCCAGTGTCCAGCACGTCGGCGGCACGGGGTCGGTGGCGGGCCGGATAGCGCAGGCCGCTGCGGCAGACAACGCAGAGGCCGGCCGCAACGGCGGGCTGGGCTCCGTGGGCCTGGTCGTCGGTGCCACCGTCCGGGCCGAAGTGATGGAACGTCTCGGGCTGGATCTTGCGGCGGTCAACGGACCGCTGCTGGCTCCGGGCCTGGGCGCGCAGGGAGCCACCGGGGCGGACATCGCGGCCGCCTTCGGGTCCGCCGTCGGGAATGTCCTGGCAACGTCCAGCAGGGACATCCTTAAGGCGGGGCCGGATGCCGCGGCCCTGCGCGAGGCTACTGAACGCACCCTGGCGGGCCTCTCAGCCCTCTCCGGCTGAGCTGGCC
>NZ_JBNHHB010000568.1:0-429 GCF_059091905.1 Arthrobacter sp. Dra40 | reverse complement strand
GGGCAGCCGACTCCGGTTGGAGCCCATAGCTGGTCCCGTCACGAAGCATGGCCCAGAGGACGTTGAGCCGGCGGCGGGCCAGCGAGAGAACGGACTGAATGTGGGTCTTGCCTTCGGCGCGTTTGCGGTCGTAGTAGGTCCGGGAGGCCTTCGAGCTTCTAAGGCTGGACATGGCGGCCATGTAGCAGGCCCGCAACAGTCTGCGGTCGTAGCGTCTGGGGCGGTGGTGGTTGCCTCTGATTCTTCCGGAGTCCTTGGAAGCCGGGGCGAGTCCCGCAACCCCGGCGAGCCGGTCGACACTCTCGAAGACGCTCAGGTCGCCACCGGTGGCGCCGAGGAATTCGGCGCCGAGGACGGGACCGAAGCCGGGCATGCTGAGCATGATTTCGGCGTGGTGGTGGTCGCGGAAGCGCTCGGCTATGAGCGTGT
>NZ_JBNHHB010000567.1:0-438 GCF_059091905.1 Arthrobacter sp. Dra40 | reverse complement strand
GGCGAAGGCCTTGTTGGACTCGGCCATCTTGTGGGTGTCTTCGCGACGCTTCACAGCGGCACCGAGACCGTTCGACGCATCCAGAATTTCGTTCATGAGACGCTCGGTCATCGTCTTCTCGCGGCGGGCCTTCGAGTAGCCGACCAGCCAGCGCAGGGCCAGAGCCGTGGCACGGCCCGGCTTGACCTCAACCGGAACCTGGTAGGTGGCGCCGCCGACGCGGCGGGACCGGACCTCCAGGGTCGGGCGGACGTTGTCCATGGCCTTCTTCAGGGCGGCAACGGGATCGCCGCCGGACTTGGCCTTCACACCGTCGAGGGCACCGTAAACGATGCGCTCTGCAGTGGACTTCTTGCCGTCAACGAGAACCTTGTTGATCAGCTGGGTCACCAGCGGGGAGCCGTGGACGGGATCTACAACTAGCGGCCGCTTGGGGGC
>NZ_JBNHHB010000566.1:0-452 GCF_059091905.1 Arthrobacter sp. Dra40 | reverse complement strand
TCGCCCGGGAACACTTGCTTGACGCCGTCGCCCATGGCATCTTCCAGGATCCGGATGTCGCGGATCAGCGCCTCGAAGCCCTTCGGCTCCAGCGAGGACGCCTGGTCCGAGCCCCACATGGTCCTATCCAGCGTGATGTGCCGCTCCACCGTGACCGCGCCCAGCGCCACCGCGGCGAGCGAGATCTGCAGCCCGCGCTCGTGCCCGGAGTAGCCCACCGGCACCTGGTAACGCTCCTGCAGCGTGGTGATCATCCGCAGGTTCGCCTCTTCCGGCGGCAGCGGGTAGGTGGAGGTGGCGTGCATCAGGATCAGCTTGTCCGTGCCCAGGGTCTCCACGGCCTTGTCGATCTGCTCGATCGTGGACATGCCGGTGGACAGGATCACCGGCTTGCCGGTCTCGCGCAGCGCGGCCAGCAGGTCCAGGTCGGTGACCGAGGCGGACGCGACCTT
>NZ_JBNHHB010000565.1:0-479 GCF_059091905.1 Arthrobacter sp. Dra40 | reverse complement strand
TTCCTCTGCGGTCTCCGGCATGGAATAGGTCATCTTGCCGCCGCGGCTGAGGTCCCCCTTGGCGAAGCGCTGGTTGACGAAGCGCCAGCCGATAGAGGTGTCGAAGATTTCGCCCGGCTTGGCGAAGGCCTTGGCCGGCTTCTCCTGGACCCACGGTGCGCGGCTCATTGACTCCACACCGCCGGCGACGACGATATCCGCCGCCCCCGCCTTGATCATGTGGGACGCCTGAATGATCGCGCTGAGGCCGGACGCACACAGCCGGTTGACGGTGATGCCCGGTACGTGGTCCCCGTAGCCGGCCAGCAGCCAGGCCATGCGGGCCACGTTGCGGTTTTCCTCGCCGGCACCGTTCGCATTGCCGAGGATGACTTCTTCGACGGCGTCCGGATCGATGCCGGCCCGGGCCACTGCTTCCTGGACGACCAACGCCGCCAGATCGTCGGGACGGACCGCGGACAGTGCGCCTCCGTAGCGGC
>NZ_JBNHHB010000564.1:0-479 GCF_059091905.1 Arthrobacter sp. Dra40 | reverse complement strand
GCGTCGCTAACGACGGCCGGGATGAGGCTGCCGCTGCTGCCCCCGTGTCCCCGGAACTGTTGGCCGCGGCACTTGCTTCCCTTGATCCCACCGACGTACCTGACGAGCTGATGCAGGATGCTCTGTACGAAGCAGTCGCGACAGCCAGGTACTGGCAGGAACCAGATGGGGAGGACCTGCTCGCCGCGGACCCCGTCATCCGCGCAGCCCTTCTCCCCCTGGCCGGACAGGTGATGGGTTCATCGACCGGGCAGGGATGGGCCCGGCCTCGCGGAAGGGAGCAATGGGCAATCGACTGGCGAACGGGCAGCGATCCCTCGCCGTTGCCGAAAGACCCGCAGCGGACACTCGCCGAGTGGGGGCTGAACGAGCGCGCCGAAGAAGCGCGGGCTGCGCTCGAACGTCCCCGCGATCTTCATTCAAACTGGAGCGGAACGTGGTGGTCGATCCCGCTCGGACTGGTCCAAACCGTGGGGCAA
>NZ_JBNHHB010000563.1:0-499 GCF_059091905.1 Arthrobacter sp. Dra40 | reverse complement strand
ACTCTCCGGTGCCATCCGGCGAGTTGTCGTCGACAACCAGGATGTCGGAGCCGGGAAAGGCGGTGCGGAGGCGGGCTACTGTCTTCGGGAGGGATTCAATTTCGTTGTACGTCGGGATGATGGTGACGACCCGCACTCAGTGGCCTTTCGAACGTTGTGCTGCAAACCGCAGATTTCTCCATGCATGAGAGGCCCGGAGGGCTTCGGCATCGACGGTCCAGTATAGGCCATGCGGTCGAAGGGGCAGTTGGCGGGCGGTTCTGCGCCGCGAAGCCGGGAGGGAGGGGTCGGGTAGGTCCGCACGCCTTCGGGCCACGAAAGCAAACCTGTAGGGGAACGCAGACATGTTTTCTACTGACCTGCGGACCTACCCTGGAGAGTGCCGGTTCGTCAAGGGACCTTGGGCGCAACCGCACTGAAGCAGCTGCCGCCAGGTGTCTCTCTCCCCGGCACGGACCGGAATCCGCGAAGAACTTCCGGCCCATTGAGACTTCAGCCT
>NZ_JBNHHB010000562.1:0-500 GCF_059091905.1 Arthrobacter sp. Dra40 | reverse complement strand
GCACCGCGGCAATGCGTTCATGCAAGCCGTCCGCCGGTTCGGGGAGGGGCAGGCACCGTCGACTAAGGAGCAGTAATGGCCACCAGCGGTCCCCGCAGCGAAAGCCGGACCCAGGCTCCCGCCGCTGCCCGCGGGCATGACGCCCGGGCCACCGCCGGCCCCGCGGAAAAGCTGCGTGGACTCCGCGAACGGGGCACGGACCTGCTGGACCGGATCCAAGGCACCGGAACGCAATCCAGCGGAGCCAGCTATTACCTGATCCTTGGCTCCGCCCTTGCCTTGACCGCCATCGGCCTGCTGATGGTGCTCTCCTCGTCCGCGGTGGAATCCATTGCGGACGAAGAATCGCCGTTCAGCCTGTTCATGAAACAGTCCCTCTTCGCAGGCCTCGGCGTCACGGCGATGCTGATCCTGTCCCGACTGAAGGCGGCTACGTACCGGAAGCTGGCCTGGCCAGCCCTCGCGGCGTCGGTCTTCCTGCTGCTCTTGGTCTTCACACC
>NZ_JBNHHB010000561.1:0-521 GCF_059091905.1 Arthrobacter sp. Dra40 | reverse complement strand
CCGCCCACGATCAGCGCCTGCTCTACATCCCCGGACGCACGGTCCACCACGCTTCCCGAACCTACCGCGGCGACGGGAAAACCGATGCCAAGGACGCCGCCGTCATCGCCGACCAGGCACGCATGCGCAGGGACCTGCAGCCGGTGCGCGCAGGGGATGAGATCAGCGTCGATTTACGCATCCTCACCGCCCGCCGCGCGGACAAGGCGTGCGATCGCAGCCGCGCGATCAACCGGCTCCGGGCCCAGCTGCTGGAATACTTCCCGGCACTGGAACAAGCCTTTGACTACAGCAGATCCAAGGGCGCGCTGCTCTTGCTGACCCGGTACAACACGCCCGACGGCCTGCGCCGGCTCGGACAGAAACGCCTCCATGCCTGGCTCAAGAACCTGCGCACCCGCAGCAGCCTGCTCGTGGCAGAAAAGGCCATCACTGCTGCGAAATCCCAATACACCACGGTGCCCGCCCAACGGATCGGTGCCCGGCTGGTCGCCGAACTGGCCCAGGAAGTACTCGACCTC
>NZ_JBNHHB010000560.1:0-539 GCF_059091905.1 Arthrobacter sp. Dra40 | reverse complement strand
CTGTTCCGCCATCATCACGAGAACTGAGGAGGGGTCATGGCAGACCCAGCACGCGCCGCCAAGATGGCCGACCGGATTAAGGTCGTGGTGGCCCAGGCGCTCGAGCGCCGGGTCAAGGATCCACGCTTGGGATTTGTGACCATCACGGATGCCCGGGTAACCAACGACCTGCAGCACGCCACCGTCTACTACACGGTGTTCGGCGACGCCGAAGAGCAGGACGGCACCCGGAAGGCACTTGAGTCCGCCAAGGGCGTCCTGCGGGCAGAGGTGGGCCGGAACATCACCGCCCGGCTGACGCCCACACTGGAATTCGTCCCCGATGAGATTCCGGTCAACGCCAGCCACCTGGAAGAGCTGTTGCGCACGGCGAAGGCCAGGGATGCCGAGGTGGCAGCCATGGCCGAAGGTGCTGCCTTCGCCGGTGAAGAGGACCCGTACCGCAAGCCCGAAGATGAGGACGAATCCGGCAGCGGGCCGCGGCCGGAATAACCACCGCTGCTCACACACGGGGGGGCCACCTGCTGCGTGCAGCAGGT
>NZ_JBNHHB010000559.1:0-546 GCF_059091905.1 Arthrobacter sp. Dra40 | reverse complement strand
AAATCGAGGACATGCCGGTTGACATCGACGCCGTGCTGGGGCTGGCCGGCGTCGCAGCGCACAGCGTGGTCCGCCCCGCGGCACCGCTGACCACCTTCGTGGTGGGCTACGCGGCCGGGCTGGCCGCAGCCACCGGACAGGCAACACCGGAAGTGGCCATGCGCGCGGCCTCCCGCGTTGCCGACGAAGTGGCGCGCCGGCACGGCGCAGTCGAGGAGTGAGCGGCTCCGGCTTCCGCTGGGAACAGGCCCGTACCGCCGCCTATACTGCCGGCCAGTCGACTGAGCGGCGGCCGCCTGCCCACGTGGAGTTGGCCGCAGCTATCGGCCGGACGCTGGCCGGTGACCTCACGGCGCTGGTGCCGGTCCCGCATTACGCTTCCTCCGCCATGGACGGCTGGGCCGTCGCCGGCACCGAGCCGTGGCAGCTGGTGCCGGCCGGCAGCCCCTTGCAGCCGGGGCTGGCAGCCCCTGTGGTCACCGGAGGGCTGATTCCCGAGGGCACGGACAGCGTGCTGCGCAGCGAGTGCGGGGCCGCGGCAGGGGA
>NZ_JBNHHB010000558.1:0-555 GCF_059091905.1 Arthrobacter sp. Dra40 | reverse complement strand
GTCAATGAGGATCTGCAGACCGTCGGCGAACGGGAAGAAGGCATCGGACGCAGCCACGGCGCCGCGGGCCCGCTCCGGTGCTGCCGCGTCCTGCACATTCGCCGCCCCGCCGGCAGCGTCGGCTCCGCCGCCGACCGCCACGCCGAGGGTGTTGGCCCGCTCCACGGCAAGCCGGCAGGAATCGAGCCGGTTGACCTGGCCCATCCCGATGCCGACGGCCGCACCATTGGCCGCGACCAGGATGGCGTTGGACTTCGCCGAGCGCACCGCGTGCCACGCGAAGGCCAGATCGGCCAGAGTCGCCTCGTCGGCGGCCTCGCCGGCGGCCAGCGTCCAGTTGACGGGGTCGTCGCCATCGGCATCAATCCGGTCCGAGGCCTGCAGCAGCATGCCGCCGGAGACCTGCTTGTATTCGACCGTGTCCCGGGCGAAGCCCTCGGGCAGGACCAGCAGCCGGATGTTCTTCTTCTGCGACAGGATCTCTACTGCTTCGGGATCGAAGCCCTGGGCCACGACTACCTCGGTGAAGATGTCCTTGACGGCGTTCGCCATCCC
>NZ_JBNHHB010000557.1:0-582 GCF_059091905.1 Arthrobacter sp. Dra40 | reverse complement strand
GCGCTGACGTGGAAGGCCGGCTGGGATGCCAAGGGCTGGCCCACCGGTTCCGTTCCTCGTGTCGGGGCGGTTGTCTGGTACGCGCCGGGGGCCGGGGGAGCGGACCCCACTTTCGGCCACGTCGCCGTGGTCAAGGAAGTCAGGGACAACGGCACCTACGTCGAAGAGGGATACAACGGCAACCCGCCCCCGGATAACCACAACTACTACACCCGGACCGTCAGCAGCGATGTCCCTTCAGCCTTCCTATACCTGCCTACTCAAGAGGAGAGAACGTGAAAAAGTCTCTGGCCCTCGTCGCGGTGGCCCTGCTCTGCGCCGCGTGCGCCCCGGCAGCGAACACCACGCCTGCACCGACTGAAACCACAATCACGCCTTCCGCGCCGGTTTCGTTGAGCGCGGGCAGTGGCCCGCAGGCTCCAGGGGGCACGGTGCCGGCCACCATCGGCATCAGCTGGGACCAGGCCAGTAAGGACGCGGCCGTCGACGTTGCTGAGAAGGCCATGGCGGACTTCGCCCGCCCGGGCGTGGAGGAAAAGCAGTGGGCCAACGACCTGGCCCGCTGGCTCACGCCGCAGGCCA
>NZ_JBNHHB010000556.1:0-605 GCF_059091905.1 Arthrobacter sp. Dra40 | reverse complement strand
CCCGGTGCAGATAATGCACCGGGGTTCTTCGCTGGCAGCCGGGATCTAGCCGGCCAGGGTTGCATCGATTGTGATGCTCGGCACCGAGGCCAAGGCCCCGGATACCGGACAGCTGTCCTTGGCGCCGGCAGCCAGGCGCTGGAAGTCATCCTCGCTGATGCCGGGCACAGCCGCGTTCACGGTCAACCGGATTTCGGTGATTCCGGTGCCCGGAACAAAGTCCACCGCAGCCGAGGTCTTGATGCTTTCCGCGGTGGTGCCGTTTTCCTTGAGCATGTTGCTGAACTGCATTGAGTAGCAGGTGGCATGTGCGGCAGCCAGGAGTTCCTCGGGGCTGGTCATGCCCTCGGACTGCTCCGCACGTGCCTTCCACGTGACATCGTAGGTGCCGATTCCGGACGTTTCGAACGTGGTCTGGCCGCTGCCGCTGAACAGGTCGCCATTCCATTCGGTGCTGGCAGAACGTGTAGTAGCCATGTGTCCTCCTTGGTCGGTGTTCATGGATGCATTCTTCTCCGGTCCGGCCGCGCGGCCGGTGCCGTCTTCTTCATCCTAGGGGAGTTGCGCCGGGCTGTCCGGCGGCACCCCCTTAAGCCACTGCGGCC
>NZ_JBNHHB010000555.1:0-609 GCF_059091905.1 Arthrobacter sp. Dra40 | reverse complement strand
GGACGGGAAGGCCAATTGCCCGCCACCGGGCAGTTCCGGGACTGTCAGGGCTGCCTCGACGCGGCGTCCGAACGTATTGGCATTGCCGAAGCCTTCGCCGATGCCAAGCACCCGCTGCTCCGGCTCCTCGCGCAGGAAATCGATGGCCGCGCTGCTCTGCCGCGGATCCGCCTTTGGGTCCTCGAGCAGCCGGGCACCTGCGGCCTCCAGCACTGCCAGCGTCGCGGGATAGTCTTTTCCGGCGCCCTTTTCCACCAGGGCGGAGACGTCCGCCGGCCCGTCCGGACGCTCGGGTGCCTCAAGCTCCCCGTCCGGAGGAAGCACCTCCGCCTCCGGCAACAACGAGGCCCAGTCCCCGGCGCTGCCGTCGGCGTCCTTGTTGGAGGCGGGCTCTGCGGCGGTGGATGTGGTGGCGCCGGGGTCCGGCGACGAGGAACCAGTGGCTGTCGGCTTGGGAGTCTTGGCTGGCTCCCCGGGCGGGTCCCCGAACGCCTTGACCTGGCGGACGCCGAGCCGCTGCAACTCCTCGGCCAGACCGTCCCCGGCCAGCAGCAGCGGCACTCCCAGCGGTACCGACTCCGCCTCTGCTGCCGCGATGGCTTCGGCATC
>NZ_JBNHHB010000554.1:0-617 GCF_059091905.1 Arthrobacter sp. Dra40 | reverse complement strand
TCACCCGGCTGCAGGCCGAGGGGCTTGTGCATACCCGGCGCGGCAGCGGCAGCTTTGCCCTGACACCACCGGCCGAACCGGAGGGACCCCGGGGCCTGCGGCCCGTGCGGACGCTCGAGGACCGAAGGGCGCTGGTGGAATTCCGCACCGGTGTGGAAAGTGAAGCCGCAGGCTTGGCCGCCGCGCGCCGGACCGACCGGCAGCTAACCGCCCTGCGTACTGCACTCGAGGATTTTTCCCGCTCCGACGCCAACCCTGCCGCGGCCCTGGCCCACGACTTCGAGTTTCACCGCACCATAGCCGAAGCCAGTGGCAACCCGTTCATGCTGGACGCGATTGCGGCCCTGGGCCCGACCATGATCGCCATGCCGCGCTACCGGTTGGAGGCCAGCGGATCCGGAGCCGCAACCTCCCGCCTTTCGGCCGTGGCGGCCGAACATGCGTCCGTGCTGGCCGCAGTGGAAACCGGCGATGCCATGGCCGCGGCGGCCGCGATGCGCACCCATCTGGTCAATTCCCGCCACCGGCTTGACCGCGAAGCCGGCCACTGACCCCCTGGACCGGTCTGACCGACAGGAAGTTGCACCAGCTGCCTCGGGACGGAAGCGGCAGCAGAC
>NZ_JBNHHB010000553.1:0-642 GCF_059091905.1 Arthrobacter sp. Dra40 | reverse complement strand
AACTGGAAGGACATCGTGGCTAACAACACACGAGCCCGCCGCAAGGTCCGCATTTCGCGTGCCCTTGGCATTGCCCTGACGCCCAAGGCTGAGAAGTACATGGAGCGTCGTCCGTATGGCCCCGGCCAGCATGGACGTGCCCGCCGCAAGCAGGACAGTGACTACGCCGTTCGTCTGCGCGAGAAGCAGCGTCTGCGTGCCCAGTACGGCATCCGCGAAGCACAGATGACCCGTGCCTTCGAGGAAGCCCGCAACACCGCCGGTCTGACCGGTGAAAACCTGATCGAGCTGCTGGAAATGCGTCTTGACGCCCTGGTGCTGCGTGCCGGTTTCGCCCGCACCATCGCCCAGGCCCGCCAGCTCGTGGTGCACCGACACATCATGGTCAACGGCAAGCGAGTGGACCGCCCGTCCTTCCGCGTTTCCGAAGGCCAGCTGATCCACGTGCACGAGCGCTCCGAAAAGATGCCCCCGTTCCAGGTGGCAGCTGCCGGCGCTCACCGCGACGTGCTCCCCAACGTTCCGGCGTACCTCGATGTCGCTCTGGAGAAGCTGCAGGCCCGCCTGGTCCGCCGCCCCAAGCGCTCCGAGGTCCCCGTGACCTGCGAAGAGCAGATGGTGGTCGAATACTACGCTCGCTAG
>NZ_JBNHHB010000552.1:0-668 GCF_059091905.1 Arthrobacter sp. Dra40 | reverse complement strand
ACCGGATCAGCCCTTCCTGCCGCGGAGCCTGCGCCACTTGTCGGCGACCCCCCACTTGGTGACCAACACGATGGACTCGGCGACGATGGCGCCGCTCATTTTCGAATCACCGAATTCACGTTCGACGAAGGTGATCGGTACTTCGCGAACAGTGAGCCCGGCCTTCAATGTTTGCCAGGTCAGGTCGATCTGGAAGCAGTATCCGACCGATTCCACGCTGTCCAGATCGATGGTGCGCAGTGTCTGGGCCCTGAAGGCGTTGTACCCTCCGGTGATGTCGCGGACGGAAACGCCCAGCATGAGCCGGGAGTACAGGCTTCCGGCCAGGGAAATTGCCTTGCGGTGCACGGGCCAGTTGACCACTTTGCCGCCGGGCATCCAGCGCGACCCTTTAACCATGTCGGCGCCGTTCTGCAGCGCGCCCAGCAGCCGGCTCAGTTCCTCCGGCTGGTGGGAGCCGTCGGCGTCCATTTCCACCAGGGCCTCGTACCCGGCGTCGAGTCCCCACCGGAATCCGGCGATGTAGGCCGCTCCCAAACCCGCTTTACCTTCGCGGTGGAGCACGTGGATGGCGGAATCGTCAGCAGCCATCCGGTCCGCCAACTCTCCGGTGCCATCCGGCGAGTTGTCGTCGACAACCAGGATGTCGGAGCCGGGAAAGGCGGTGC
>NZ_JBNHHB010000551.1:0-680 GCF_059091905.1 Arthrobacter sp. Dra40 | reverse complement strand
TTGTGCCGAAATTCGTGTTGCCGGCACCGATCACGCCGCGCAACAGCCGCCGTCAGCTGATCTTGCGCGCTGCGCGCCGGCGGCTGAGCTCGTCGTCCGGAAATTCCTGCTGCTCGGCGGCATGCTCACTGGGGAGCTCGGCGAGGGACCCCTCAACCTCCCGCCAGACCCGGCCGACGGCGATGCCGAAAACGCCTTGTCCGCCCTGGACCAGGTCGATGACTTCGTCCGCGGAGGTGCACTCATAGACACTGGCACCGTCGCTCATGAGGGTGATCTGGGCCAGGTCTTCCACACCGCGTTCGCGCAGATGTCCAACCGCGGAACGAATCTGCTGCAGCGACACACCAGTGTCCAGCAAGCGCTTGACCACCTTCAGGACCAGGATGTCACGGAAACCGTAGAGGCGCTGGGAGCCGGAGCCCGAGGCGCCGCGCACTGCGGGTTCGACCAGTCCGGTGCGTGCCCAGTAGTCCAACTGCCGGTAAGTGATGCCGGCCGCCTTGCATGCCGTGGGACCGCGGTAACCGGCGTCCTCGTCCAGCACGGGCAGATCCTCGGTGAACAGCAAGCCCTGGGCACTTGCGGGTATGGCAGCGCCGGTCTGCAGAGCGTGCGGCGTGTCGCCTGCATCACCTTTAGGACTCACGTGAACCCTCCTTGTCGAAGTTCCCTGTGGG
>NZ_JBNHHB010000550.1:0-681 GCF_059091905.1 Arthrobacter sp. Dra40 | reverse complement strand
CCGCAACAGTTGTCAACGGCTTGGTGTTATCAGCCATTTAGTTATCGCTCCTTGTCGGATCTTCCAATTGAAGGTCTTTCGTGGCAGTGCAGGCGGGGCAGGTGCCCCAGAAGGTGACCTCGGCTTCGTCGATCATGAAACCGTGATTGTCAGCCGCCGTCAGACACGGTGCCTCGCCAACGGTGCAGTCGACGTCGGCAATATTGCCGCACGACCGGCACACCACGTGGTGGTGGTTGTCGCCAACCCTGGCCTCATAGCGCGCGGGGGACCCCGAAGGCTCGATCCGGCGCAGCAGCCGGGCATCGGTCAGCGCGGCAAGCACGTCGTACACGGCCTGCTTTGAGACCCCGCCCAGTTCGCCCCGAACCACACCGGTGATGGTGTCGGCGTCGGCATGTGGGTGCGCGCGGACTGCTTCCAGCACCGCAGCCCGCGGACGGGTCACGCGCAGCGATGCCTCGCGCAACAAGTCCTCCGGTTCCCTCATCTCGACCATGAAACGATTCTGTCACCTTTTCTGGACTGAGTCCAGAAAATGTTCCGGACCCGGTCCAGAAAGTACGACGGCGGTGCTCGCCGCCGGCGGGTACCTCGTCTCCTGCCGCCCGCCGCCCGCCGCCGCCGGCGGGTACCCCGGCCGCCGCCCGCCGCCGCCGGCTGGTACCTCGTCTCCCGCCC
>NZ_JBNHHB010000549.1:0-684 GCF_059091905.1 Arthrobacter sp. Dra40 | reverse complement strand
CGCGTCATCGACGGTGACGGTTCCGCTTTTGCTTCTCTCTTTACACGCCATAGGGACCGGGTCTTTGCTCACAGCCTCCGGTTGGTGAGAACTCCTTTCGAGGCTGAAGACGTAACTGCCATGGTGTTCCTGGAGACATGGCGCTGCAGGAACAAGGTCCGGTTGGTCAACGATTCCATCCTCGGTTGGCTGCTGGTAACCGCCACAAACGTGGCGAGGAACAAGATCAGGTCCACGCTGCGCTACGAACGTCTCCTTCGGAAACTTCCACAGCCCGAAGCGGAGCCGGATCACAGCGACTTCGTGGTCGACCGGGTGGACAGGGACCGACGGGCTGACGCCCTGTATCGGGCTTATCGTTCCCTGGGACGACGGGACCAAGAAGTTATTGCGCTCTGCGTTCTTGAGGGCATGAGCACAGCTGAGGCAAGCGAGCTGCTCGGCACTCCACCGGGAACCGTGAAGTCCCGGCTCTCCCGCGCCAAGCAGAAGCTCTCGCAGCTGATGAAGCCACAAACAGGGTTCCCGCCGGCAACGCTCCCACTCACGCCTGAGGAGGAAACACCATGAATGACAGCCCGGGCTCATACCGCTTCAACGCGCAGCGCAGCGCAGCCATCGAGGCGCTCCTGGTCAACGTCGCGCAGGACGGCACTCCCGAGAACAGGCAATTCCAGAACACTA
>NZ_JBNHHB010000548.1:0-716 GCF_059091905.1 Arthrobacter sp. Dra40 | reverse complement strand
ACCGAAGGTCCCGGCCCCGCCTCGCGCATGGCCGAACTCTTCCACGACGCACAGATCCCGGCCACGCGGGTGGAATCGCTGGAGAACGAGCCGCAGCCGGGAATCATCGAAATCACCACGGCCAGCACCGGCAAGGGGTTCGTCTTCGACGGGCTGAAGCTCGGCCTGCTGACCGAAGCCGACCTGCTGGGCCGGGCCTCCGCACGCTCCACCCGGGACATGCGGAAGATGCCGTCGCGGCGGCGCAACGCCGTGGATCCGCTGCAGCTGACCGAGGGCGACTACGTGGTGCACGAGCAGCACGGCGTGGGCAGGTTCATTGAACTGGTGCAGCGCTCCACCGGCGCCGGACCCACCAAGGCCATGCGCGAGTACTTGGTGCTGGAATACGCCGCGTCCAAACGCGGCGCACCCGGGGACCGGCTGTTTGTGCCGACGGACCAGTTGGACCAGGTCACCCGGTACGTGGGTGGCGAGACCCCGGTCCTGTCCAAGATGGGCGGCTCCGATTGGGCGAAGACCAAGAGCCAGGCCCGCAAGGCGGTCAAGGAGATCGCCGGCGAGCTGATCCGGCTGTATTCGGCCCGGATGGCGTCCCGCGGGCACGCCTTCGGACCGGACACCCCGTGGCAGCGGGAGCTGGAAGAAGCGTTCCCGTACATCGAGACCCCGGACCAGCTGACCACCATCAACGAGGTCAAGGCGGACATGGAGCG
>NZ_JBNHHB010000547.1:0-722 GCF_059091905.1 Arthrobacter sp. Dra40 | reverse complement strand
AGTCCTCTTATCGTTCCGTGGGAGCCGGGTCAGTACGCGAAGGCAAGCACATCGTCAGCGTCTCTTCCGCCGCCGTCCGGGCCGCCGTCCTTGTCCGGACGGTCCGCGGACGTTGCGTGCAGCAGTTCAGGCATCGCCGAGGGCACACCGCCGCGGCAGTAGGCAGCGAGCAGCTTCACTTCCACCACCAGCAGGGTGCCGTAGACCAAGGTGAAGGCGCTCAGCGAGAAAACCAGCTCCCCCAGCGAGACGCCCGGCGACACCGCGGCGGCTGTGAACATGAAGACGTTGTCGATGCCGTCGGGGTCGGGGTTGGGTGCGACGACGAACGGTTGACGGCCCATTTCGGTGAAGATCCAGCCGGCCGAGTTGGCGCCGAACGGGGCAAGGATTCCGAACACGGCCAGCCGCATCAGCCACTTCGATTCGGGCACGGTGCCCTTGCGCACCACCCACAGGGCGACGGCGGCGGCAGCGGCGGCCAACATGCCGAAGGTGATCATCATGCGGAAGCCCCAGTAGGTGACTTCCATGACCGGCACGTAGTCGATTTCACTGCCGGCGCGCTCGCCGTAGATCGGGTTGTCCGGCAGGTGAGTTCCGAAGCGCTCCTGGTACTCCGGCAGCAGGCTGTTGATGCCCCGGATCTCGGTGTCGAAGTCGCCGTTGGCCATGAAGGAGAGCAGTCCGGGCAGCTCCACGACGGCGACCATGTCGTCACA
>NZ_JBNHHB010000546.1:0-737 GCF_059091905.1 Arthrobacter sp. Dra40 | reverse complement strand
CTTGGGCGCAGCAGAACGGCGCCCGCGCGATCGAAGGCTACCCGCTCATCCCCAAGCCCGGGCAGCAGATGACCTGGGGCGAACTGTACGTGGGCAGCCGGAACATCTTTGCCGCTGCAGGCTTCCGGGAGGTGAGCCGTCCCACTGCACGGCGGGCCGTGATGCGGATGGACTTCCGGGGCTAGGCAGTGCCGGGGCTGTCAGGAGGGAGCGATAGCCTTGACGGTGTGAGTGACTTGTTCAGTGCAGCTGCGGACGACGACGAAGACTACGACGGCGACGGCACCGGTTCCGCCCCCGGCGGCGATGCCGACCCGGCGCGTCCGCGCAGCCCGCTGGCGGTACGGATGCGCCCCCGCACGCTCGACGACGTGGTGGGCCAGCAGCATTTGCTGCAGCCCGGCTCGCCGCTGCGGCTGCTGGCCGCCGGCGGCGCCGCCACCGGTCCGGCGGGACCGTCCTCGCTCATGCTGTGGGGCCCGCCCGGCACCGGAAAGACCACCCTGGCGCATGTAATCGCGCGCGGGCCCGGCCGCAGGTTCGTGGAACTGTCGGCCATCACGGCCGGCGTCAAGGACGTGCGCCGGGTGATGGACGAGGCTTTGACCGCCCGCGACCTGCACCGGATCACCACGGTGCTCTTCCTGGACGAGATCCACCGGTTCAACAAAGCGCAGCAGGACGCCCTGCTGCCGGGCGTGGAGAACCGCTGGGTGGTGCTGGTCGCTGCCACCACC
>NZ_JBNHHB010000545.1:0-751 GCF_059091905.1 Arthrobacter sp. Dra40 | reverse complement strand
CTGAAGGCGGCTACGTACCGGAAGCTGGCCTGGCCAGCCCTCGCGGCGTCGGTCTTCCTGCTGCTCTTGGTCTTCACACCGCTGGGCGAATCCGTGGGCGGCAACCGCAACTGGATCCACCTTCCCGGCAATCTGTCCCTGCAGCCCTCCGAAGTGGCCAAACTGGGCATGTCGTTGTGGATGGCGGCGGTACTGGCGGCCAAAGAGCGGCTGCTGGGCGAATGGAAGCACCTGCTGATCCCGGTGGTGGTGCCCGGTGCCCTCCTGATCGTCGGGCCGGTCCTGGCCGGAAACGACCTCGGCACCGCGATGATCCTGATGCTCATCATCGCCGGGGGGCTGTTTTTTGCCGGCGCTCCCTTAAAGCTGTTCGGCCTGGCCGGGCTTGCCGCCGGCGCACTGGTGCTGCTGCTGGTGGTGGTCAGCCCCAACCGGATGGGCCGGGTCCTCATGTGGACCGACCAGAGCTGCGAGGCTACGACCGGGCTCAACATGCAGTCCTGCAACGGGCTCTTCGCGCTGGCCTCGGGCGGCTGGTGGGGCGTTGGCCTGGGCCAAAGCCGGCAGAAATACAACTGGATCCCGGAAGCCCACAACGACTACATCTTCGCCATCATCGGCGAGGAACTGGGACTGCTCGGCACCACCGTCATCCTGGCGCTGTTCGGGGTCCTCGCCATCGCCCTGGTGCGCACCGTGATGCGCCAAGAGTCCCTGTTCGTGCGGGTTTTCGCCGGTTCCATCATGGTCT
>NZ_JBNHHB010000544.1:0-783 GCF_059091905.1 Arthrobacter sp. Dra40 | reverse complement strand
ACCTTCATCAAGATCCTGCTGCGCGAATTGACGGAGCAGTTGACCGAGGCGCTGGAGAAATCCTCCGGTCCCGGCAACAGCGCCGATCGAGCCTACCTGGCCGAAGACGTGCGCACCTCGCGCGATGTGAGAGTGGCGCTGAATCTGTGCTGGATGCCGCTGACCCCGGAAAAGCTTGTCAGGGAACTGCTGAGCAAGCCTGCGCACCTTCAGGCTGCCGCCCCGGACCTGACGGCGGCCGAGCGCAGTTTGCTGCTGCGGCCGGCCGATGCCCCGTGGACCGAAGCAGACGTTCCTCTGCTCGACGAAGCCGCGGAACTGCTCGGGGAGATGGATGCCTCGGCAGGACGCGACAAGGCCCAGCAGGACGCAGAGCGTGCCCGAGACGTCGCCAACGCGGAGCAATCGCTGCGCAACGTTGACCAGATGCTCCGCGACATCGGCATTGATGGCGTGGTCAGCGCCGAGGACCTGGCCGGATACAACCAGGCGCAGCAGACGCGCTTTACGGCGGCCGAGCGCGCCGCCGTTGACCGTACCTGGGCCTTCGGCCACATTGTGGTTGACGAAGCGCAGGAGCTCTCTGCCATGCAGTGGCGGTTGCTGATGCGCCGCTGCCCGCTCAAATCGTTTACCGTCGTCGGCGACATTGCCCAGACGAGTTCGACAGCCGGCGCAGAATCCTGGCAGCAGGCACTTGAGCCGTTCGCGGGCGAGCGTTGGCAACTGGAAGAGCTGACCGTGAATTACCGAACGCCTTCCCAGATTGCCCAGGCCGCGGTC
>NZ_JBNHHB010000543.1:0-794 GCF_059091905.1 Arthrobacter sp. Dra40 | reverse complement strand
CTTATGATCAAACGCAGTGGCACGGGGCTTTAGCTCAGTTGGTAGAGCGTTTCGTTCGCAATGAAAAGGTCAGGGGTTCGATTCCCCTAAGCTCCACTGAAGACGTCGGACTTCTCGGTTCCGGCTCCCAAATAACACACTTTCCACGCACTTGGGCAGTGATAAGGGCATCGAGGCCAACGGTGCCCTTGTAGTCATGGCGGCAGGTTAAGGCGCAGAAAGGCCTCCCTCGGGCTGGCCCGTTCCCGGTTGGCTCACCGGTCGCGCTGGTGCCCGCCGCCGCCAATCGCGACCCCGCGGGTATGGAACCCCGACCGCTTCATCCCAGACCGCTGGACCAACAAACATCTCGTCTCCGGCATCCATCTTTGCCTTGCCGAACCGCTTGCCCGGCTGGAGGCCAAGGTTGCGCTGACCGAGTCCGCGCGCCGGTTCCAGGCTCGCGGTTGGTTGCGGATCCGCCGCCGTAACGTCCCAGCCCCATCCTGCACTGACCGCTGCATTTGGAGATCGTGGCCGACGTTTCATGACCCGGTCCGCCTTGACGGAAGCTCTCGGGCGCTGTGGACTGGGCGGATGCGGGAGCGGCTGGGGGCGCGGCCGCCAATGACGGAAGGCCGAAACATGGACAAGCACCATCAGGTAGTGGTTGTTGGCGGCGGCAATGCGGGAATCTCGCTGGCCGCGCGGCTGCGCCGGTGGAACGTTGAGGACATCGCAATCATCGAACCCCGGGACCAGCACTACTTCCAACCGCTGTTCTCCCACATAGGAGCCGGGGCTGCACGGATGGC
>NZ_JBNHHB010000542.1:0-800 GCF_059091905.1 Arthrobacter sp. Dra40 | reverse complement strand
GACACGAAAACCCGCACCCCGCCGTCGTCGATTTCCTGCAGCGCCGCCGCCGCTCCCGCGTCTACATCTCCGCCCTCACTCTGGGTGAGCTGCACGCGCTCAGCACCCAGGACGCAGCCCTGGCCGGTCAGCCCGACGCCTGGCTACGTGAACTCACCGAGCGGTTCTCCGCCTACATCCTGCCGGTGGACCAGCAGGTGGCGGAGGCGTGGGCGCCGTTGGCGATCCAAGACGTGCCGGCCGTCGAGTCACTGATCGCAGCGACAGCCTCCAAGCACTGCCTGACCGTCGTGTCCGGCAACGCCGAAGGCTACCGGCGGTTGGCGGTGGAGGCGTGCAATCCCTGGGCGCCCGCCAGGGACGCGTAACGGCGGGCGGGCCTGGCCACCAACCGCGGCGGGCCGCCAACCGCGGCGGGCATTCAAGCCATCGACGCCTGACGCCTGATGGCCGGAGCGCGCCGTTGCCAACCGCGTTGAGCCCCACGAACGGGTACTTCCAGGCAGCGCGCCCACACCAAATGCTTATGGTAACCCTCACAAGCACGCGGTCAAGCGGCGTTCAACGGGGTTTTTCCTGCGCCGAGCGGTTCCACGAGTGGTGCAGTCGGTGAATTACTGACCGGACGTTCGGAACGCGTGAGAAACTGGACGGGGTCCGGTGACGGGCGGCACTTGTGCCGCCCGTTTTCTGCGGACAAGCTCCATCACGGTAAGGAATACATGGCTCATGGCCACTGAGAACAACGCCCCGGGCACGCTCGATGCCGCTGCCCGGGTGGATAACGACGGCGGTGCCCC
>NZ_JBNHHB010000541.1:0-817 GCF_059091905.1 Arthrobacter sp. Dra40 | reverse complement strand
GCCTCGGGTGCGAGCTGGACGCCGGCGAGAAACCCGACGCCACTGCGGATTTCCTGCACGAGGGGATGCGAGGCCAGAGGGGCAAGGGCCTTATCGAGGACGGATTCAAGTTCCAGCGCCCGAAGAACGAGTTGTTCCTTCTCGAGGATGTCGAGGTTTGCGTGTGCAACTGCGCAAGCTGTTGCATGGCCCGAGTACGTCATGCCGTGCCTCAGGACGGGGGCGTCCTGTCCTCGATAGAACCGTCCCCAGATCCGGCCGGAGACGAGGACACCGCCCAGCGGGGCGTAGCCGGACGTTATTCCCTTGGCCAGCAGAACCATGTCAGGCTCGAGATGGAACCTTTGGGAGGCGAACATGAAGCCTGTCCGGCCGAATCCGGTGATGACTTCGTCAACGATCAAAAGAATGTCGTTTTTTCGGGCGATTTCCTGAAGACCTTCAAGATATCCGGGGGAGGGCGGAATTATCCCTCCGGTGCCTATGATTGGTTCGGTGATTATGGCGGCAATATTCTGGGGGCCGATTTCGTCTACGACGGCGCGGACACCTTCGATATCGTTTGTGGGAATTAGCGCGGTCTCGGGAACGAGGGAATCCGAGCCGTAGCCGTCCCGATTGAAGTCAAGTCCGGCAATACTGGTACCAAAAGCGTGAAGCCCGTGGTACGAGTAAGTGCGGCTGAGGATGGTTTTTTTGTCCGGCATGCCTTCAAGCTGCCAGTGGCGCCGTGCAATCTTGCAGGCCAGGTCGACGGAGTCCGACCCGCCGCTGTTGAAAATCATTTTGGCGTCCGGGATCGGACCCATGGCCACGA
>NZ_JBNHHB010000540.1:0-857 GCF_059091905.1 Arthrobacter sp. Dra40 | reverse complement strand
TGCCCCACCAGTCGCGGCGCTGGTTGTCGTGCACGTCCCAGGTGATGACGGGGTTGTCCGGATCGCCGGTGTAGTAGTCCTGGGTGTAGATCTCCACACGGTGGCCGTCCGGATCCAGAATGTACAGGTAGAACGCGTTGGAGACGCCGTGGCGGCCCGGGCCGCGCTCGATCCGGTCGGACATGCGCAGTGCGCCCATCTTGTCGCAGATCTGGATGATGTTGTGCTTCTCATGCGTGGAGAAGGCCACGTGGTGCATGCGCGGGCCGTTGCCGCCGGTCAGGGCCGTGTCGTGCACGGTGCCCTTGCGGTGCATCCAGGCGGCGTAGGTCACGCCGTCGGAGTCCTTGATGTCCTCGGTGACGCGGAAGCCCAAATCCTCAAGGTACTTGCGGCCGCGCGGTACGTCCGGGGTGACCTGGTTGAAGTGGTCCAGGCGCACCAGTTCTCCGGCGGAGTAGAGGTCGTAGCGCATGTGCAGGCGCTCCACGTGGTCCACCTCGTGGAAGAACTCGTACGGGAAGCCCAGCGGGTCTTCCACCCGGACGGAGTCGCCGATGCCCTTGACGAAGCCTTCCTTGCGGCGCTCGGTGCGGCAGCCCAGCTCCTTGTAGTAAGCCTCGGCGCGGTCCACGTCCTCCGGGCTCCGTACCCGGTAGGCGAAGGCGGCGACGGCGGCGATGGGGCCCTTGCGCAGCACCAGGTTGTGGTGGATGAACTCTTCGAACGAGCGCAGGTAGATTGCCTCGTCGTCTTCGTGGGTCACGTGCAGGCCCAGCAGGTCCACGTAGAACGCGCGGGACTTGGCCAGATCGGTCACCACGATCTCCATGTAGGCGCAGCGCAGGATGTCCGGG
>NZ_JBNHHB010000539.1:0-873 GCF_059091905.1 Arthrobacter sp. Dra40 | reverse complement strand
GTCCGCTTTCTTAAGCGGAGACCACTTTAACGAGGAATTGAATTATGGGAATCCGTAAATACAAGCCGACTACACCGGGCCGTCGCGGCTCGAGCGTGGCCGACTTTGCTGAAATCACGCGATCGACGCCGGAAAAGTCGTTGCTGCGCCCGCTGACCAAGTCAGGCGGCCGTAACAACTCCGGCAAGATCACTACCCGCCACAAGGGCGGTGGACACAAACGCCAGTACCGTCTGATCGACTTCCGTCGCCACGACAAGGACGGCGTGCCCGCCAAGGTCGCTCACATCGAGTACGACCCGAACCGCACCGCGCGGATCGCCCTGCTGCACTACGTTGATGGCACCAAGCGCTACATCCTGGCTCCGGCCAAGCTGAAGCAGGGAGACACGATTGAGGCCGGCGCCAGCGCCGACATCAAGCCGGGCAACAACCTGCCGCTGCGCAACATCCCCGTTGGTACGGTCATCCACGCTGTGGAGCTGCGTCCGGGCGGCGGTGCCAAGATGGCCCGCTCCGCCGGTGCCTCCGTGCAGTTGGTAGCCAAGGAAGGCAAGTACGGCCAGCTCCGTCTGCCCTCCGGCGAAATCCGCAACGTTGACGTGCGCTGCCGCGCAACCGTCGGCGAAGTGGGCAACGCCGAGCAGTCCAACATCAACTGGGGCAAGGCCGGCCGCATGCGCTGGAAGGGCGTTCGCCCGACCGTCCGCGGTGTGGCCATGAACCCGATCGACCACCCGCACGGTGGTGGCGAGGGCAAGACCTCCGGTGGCCGCCACCCGGTCAACCCGAACGGCAAGCCCGAGGGCCGCACCCGCCGCCCGAACAAGGAAAGCGACCGCCTGATTGTGCGTCGCCGTCGTACTGGCAAGA
>NZ_JBNHHB010000538.1:0-873 GCF_059091905.1 Arthrobacter sp. Dra40 | reverse complement strand
GTCCGCTTTCTTAAGCGGAGACCACTTTAACGAGGAATTGAACTATGGGAATCCGTAAATACAAGCCGACTACACCGGGCCGTCGCGGCTCGAGCGTAGCCGACTTTGCCGAAATCACGCGGTCGACACCGGAAAAGTCGTTGCTGCGTCCGCTGACCAAGTCCGGCGGCCGTAACAACTCCGGCAAGATCACCACCCGCCACAAGGGCGGCGGACACAAGCGCCAGTACCGTCTGATCGACTTCCGTCGCCACGACAAGGACGGCGTGCCCGCCAAGGTCGCTCACATCGAGTATGACCCGAACCGCACCGCGCGGATCGCTCTGCTGCATTACGTTGATGGCACCAAGCGCTACATCCTGGCTCCGGCCAAGCTGAAGCAGGGAGACACCGTTGAGGCCGGCGCCAGCGCCGACATCAAGCCGGGCAACAACCTGCCGCTGCGCAACATCCCCGTTGGTACTGTGATCCACGCTGTGGAGCTGCGTCCGGGCGGCGGTGCCAAGATGGCCCGCTCCGCCGGTGCCTCCGTGCAGCTGGTAGCCAAGGAAGGCAAGTACGGCCAGCTCCGTCTGCCCTCCGGCGAAATCCGCAACGTTGACGTGCGCTGCCGCGCAACCGTCGGCGAGGTCGGCAACGCCGAGCAGTCCAACATCAACTGGGGCAAGGCCGGCCGCATGCGCTGGAAGGGCGTCCGCCCGACCGTCCGCGGTGTGGCCATGAACCCGGTCGACCACCCGCACGGTGGTGGCGAGGGCAAGACCTCCGGTGGCCGTCACCCGGTCAACCCGAACGGCAAGCCCGAGGGCCGCACCCGCCGCCCGAACAAGGAAAGCGACCGCCTGATTGTGCGTCGCCGTCGTACTGGCAAGA
>NZ_JBNHHB010000537.1:0-875 GCF_059091905.1 Arthrobacter sp. Dra40 | reverse complement strand
GTTTCCTGCCGCTGAGCCCTGAAGCCAGGGTCAGACGAGCTGGCGGCGGAGCGAGCGGCCGCGCATGCGCCCGGAGTCCGTCAGGCTCTTGAGCAGCTCGTCGAAGAGCGAGGCGGCCTGCCGGGCTGAGTCGCCGGGCCATTGGTGGACGGCATGCGCTGCACCTTGGATCTGCTGCCAGTTCGCCTGCTCTGAGATGGTGGGGGAGAGCAGCAGGTCACCGAACATGGTCTTCATTTCCGCCAGCCGGTAACCGTGCTCCTTGGAGCTGGGGCGCACACGATTGGCCACCACCCCTGCCGTCTTGAGATCCGGTGCAAACTCCTCGCGGAACAAGTCGATGGCGCGCATGGTCCGTTCGGTTCCCGCGACCGAGAAGAGGCTCGGCTCCGCGACCAGCAGCACCCGGTTGCTCGCGGTCCATGCCATGCGCGTCAACCCGTTGAGGGAAGGCGGACAGTCGATGAGCACCAGTGAGTATCCAGTGACGCGCGAGAGCAGGGTGGAGAGCCTGCGCAGGTCCCGGCGGCTCAAATCGGGGCGGTCGTAGATGCCGGAATAGGCGGAGCCGATGGCGACGTCGAGTACGCTCCGTCCCGACGCCTGACCGGCGGCTTTGTCGGCGGAAGCAGCCCAGCCACTTGGGGCAACGTTGGCCGACAGGTCGGCTTTGCGCGCATTCTTGAGCAGCCTGCCGATGTCGGTCTGGCGGCCCGGCATGACGCCGAGTCCCGTGCTGGCGTCAGCATGCGGATCCAAGTCGATGATGAGAGTGGGGATTCCCGCTGCCAGCGCCGCAGAGGCCAGGCCCAGCGTGACCGAGGTCTTGCCGACCCCGCCCTTGAGGCTGCTGATGCTCACTACTTGCACGTAAA
>NZ_JBNHHB010000536.1:0-891 GCF_059091905.1 Arthrobacter sp. Dra40 | reverse complement strand
AGTTGGGGTGAGCAAGATCCGTTGAGCGTGAGTATCCGGTCAGGCCATTCGTGGCGACTACAGAAATCAGGTCGGGCGGGACCGGGCTATCTCCCTGGATGCCGTAAGACTGGCCGTTCTCGTTGACTGGCCAGCCCGGTATATCGCTGTAGGAAGTCGGGCATTCATTCCCGCTCTCAGCGCAAGGCAGGGCCACCCGACTCTCCTCGGTCCCCTGGGCTAAAGCAACAGAGCCGCAGGCAACCAGCGATCCGGCAATTATCACGCCTCCGAGTACGCCTCTTGATGGCCTCCACATGGGCACATCCTACGGGTGCCCTGCAGTTCCGAACAGCACGGAAGGGACACAGGCCTGCCCCGTCCACCCTGCGCGTCTAAACATCCCCCGTTCGGATAGGCCCGCAGAGAGCCGTACAGAGGCTCCTGCACCTGCCTCTCATCCGACTCCAGGTACAGAGAAGGACGGGCGCCAGCCCGTCCCATTCCTACGCCGGCTGCTCGGCCGAAGCTAGCCCAACTCCCGGGCCACCCCTACGCTTGGGCCATGCCTGAGAAGCAGCCCCAGCCCAAGGGTCCATCCCCTTTCCTCTTAGTCCTAGCGGTCGTCATGCTGATCTTGGGCGCATACTGGGCCTTCTCCGCCGTCACCGAACCGTCGCTCAGTTCGCGCATCATCGACTGGCTGTTGTGCGTGGGATCTCTGACCGTTTCCATCATCCAGCTTCTGCTGTGGAGGAAGGCCAAGCGATCTGCGACCTCCGGCCGATAGTTGGTGCGGGTCTGAATCCATGGAGTGCACGCCTTAGCGTTACCGAGTCCAATACAGCCTTCAATTACGCTGGCGCGGCTTCGCCACGCGCCCACATCTCCTGTATCTATTCACCCTTCTGC
>NZ_JBNHHB010000535.1:0-894 GCF_059091905.1 Arthrobacter sp. Dra40 | reverse complement strand
GGCTCGCTAGATGGAGCCGCACCCGGCGTTTTGTTTCACGGTGCTTCCGCAGGGCCGCCGGTCCGCCCGACCGTCGGGCTGCTTGTGGCGAAGATAGCGTGGACCTGGCGGCCCTGCGGAAAGTCTTGGGTGCCGGCGGCTGACCGGGGGCTGGCTATTGGACCCCGGCCCGCCGCCGGACAATCTAGGCGGCGGCTGCCGCCTTAACCCGCGCCGGCTTCTCCAACAGGTAGTTCTGGTAGGCGGGGATCGTCAGGAAGGCCGGGAACTCTTCGCCGAGGGCCACCTCTTCGAAGATCTCGCGGGCGTCGTCGAACCGGTCGCCGTCGAAACGGGGCAGGCCGGCGAACTCTTCCTCCAGCAGGTCGCGGACCCATTCACGGGTGACAATTTCGCCGTCGTCGGTCACGGCGTGGGCGTGGATCCACTGCCAGATCTGCGAGCGGGAGATCTCCGCCGTGGCGGCGTCCTCCATCAGGTTGTGGATGGCCACCGCGCCGTTGCCGCGCAGCCAGGACTCGATGTACTGAATGCCGACTTCCAGGTTGGTGCGGATGCCGGTCTCGGTGATGGAGCCCTCGGTGCCGGCCACGTTCAGCAGGGCTGCGTCGTCGGGCGTGACATCCTCGCGCTGGCGGTCCAGCTGGTTGGGCCGTGAGCCCAGCACACCGTCGAACACCTCGCGGCAGACCGGGACCAGGTCCGGGTGCGCCACCCAGGAGCCGTCGAACCCGTCGGAGGCCTCGCGGGTCTTGTCCGCGTGCACCTTCTCCATGGCGATCGCGTTGGCCTCCGGATCGCGGCGGCTGGGGATGAACGCGGCCATCCCGCCGATGGCCATGGCGCCGCGGCGGTGGCAGGCGCGGACCAGCTGCTCGGTGTAGGAGCGCATGA
>NZ_JBNHHB010000534.1:0-909 GCF_059091905.1 Arthrobacter sp. Dra40 | reverse complement strand
AAGGGCAGCCCGATGAAGCGCGGCGTTTGCACCCGCGTTTACACCACCACCCCGAAGAAGCCGAACTCCGCGCTCCGCAAGGTAGCCCGCGTCAAGCTCGCCGGCGGCATCGAAGTGACTGCCTACATCCCCGGTGTAGGCCACAACCTGCAGGAACACTCCATCGTGCTGGTGCGCGGCGGCCGTGTGAAGGACCTGCCCGGTGTCCGCTACAAGATCGTCCGCGGCGCCCTTGACACCCAGGGTGTCAAGAACCGCAAGCAGGCTCGCAGCCGCTACGGCGCGAAGATGGAGAAGAAGTAATATGCCTCGCAAGGGTCCGGCCCCCAAGCGGCCGCTAGTTGTAGATCCCGTCCACGGCTCCCCGCTGGTGACCCAGCTGATCAACAAGGTTCTCGTTGACGGCAAGAAGTCCACCGCAGAGCGCATCGTTTATGGTGCCCTTGATGGCGTGAAGGCCAAGAGCGGCGGCGATCCCGTCGCTGCCCTGAAGAAGGCCATGGACAATGTCCGCCCGACCCTGGAGGTCCGCTCCCGCCGTGTTGGCGGCGCCACCTACCAGGTTCCGGTCGAGGTCAAGCCGGGCCGTGCCACGGCTTTGGCCCTGCGCTGGCTGGTCGGCTACTCGAAGGCCCGCCGCGAAAAGACGATGACCGAGCGTCTCATGAACGAGATTCTGGATGCGTCGAACGGTCTCGGTGCCGCTGTGAAGCGTCGCGAAGACACCCACAAAATGGCCGAGTCGAACAAGGCCTTCGCCCACTACCGCTGGTAACAGAGACGGTGCGACGGCGGCTAACCGCCGTCGTCGCACCCCTCACCTACAAAGGGAGACATTGTGGCACAGGACGTGCTCACCGACCTCACGAAGGTCCGCAACATCGGCATCATGGCCCACATCGATGCCGG
>NZ_JBNHHB010000533.1:0-936 GCF_059091905.1 Arthrobacter sp. Dra40 | reverse complement strand
ACCCCCATCTATACGCACGGCCATCACCATGCATGCAGCGAAGGAACACCCCTGTGGAAAAACCAGTAGTTCTCCTTGCCGAGGAACTCTCCCCAGCCACGATCGAGGCCCTCGGGCCTGACTTCGAGATCCGCCAGACCGATGGAGCAGACAGGTCCCAGCTGCTGTCCGCGATTGCCGACGTCGACGCCATCCTGGTCCGCTCCGCCACGAAGGTGGACGCCGAGGCCATCGCCGCGGCCAGGAACCTGAAGGTCATCGCCCGCGCCGGCGTGGGCCTGGACAACGTGGACATCAAGGCCGCCACCCAGGCCGGTGTCATGGTCGTGAACGCTCCGACCTCCAACATCGTCTCCGCCGCCGAACTCACCGTGGGCCACATCCTGAGCCTGGCCCGCCACATCCCCGCCGCCAACTCCTCGCTCAAGGGCGGCGAGTGGAAGCGCTCCAAGTACACGGGCACCGAGATCTACGAAAAGAAGATCGGCATCATCGGACTGGGCCGCATCGGCGCCCTGATTGCCGCGCGCATGCAGGGCTTCGAGACCCAGGTTTTGGCCTACGACCCCTACGTGACGAGCGCCCGCGCCGCCCAGCTCGGTGTGCAGCTGGTCAGCCTGGACGAGCTGTTGGAGCAGGCTGACTTCATCACCATCCACATGCCGAAGACCCCCGAGACCGTGGGCATGATCGGCGCGGAAGCCTTCGAGAAGATGAAGGCCTCCGCCTACGTGGTCAACGTCGCCCGCGGCGGCTTGATCGACGAAGCCGCCCTCTACGACGCGCTGAAGGAAGGCAAGATCGCCGGCGCCGCCATCGATGTTTTCGTCACCGAACCGAGCACGGACCTGCCGTTCTTCGAACTGGACAACGTGGTGGTCACCCCGCACCTGGGCGCCTCCACCGAGGAAGCCCAGGAAAAGGCCGGCATCTCCG
>NZ_JBNHHB010000532.1:0-948 GCF_059091905.1 Arthrobacter sp. Dra40 | reverse complement strand
AGAAGCTGGTCAACACCAGCCACCTGATGATTGCCAACCCGTTCAAGGGCGGTGGCGTGAAGAAGATGTTCAGCACCCACCCGCCGATGGACGACCGGGTGGCCCGGCTGGAACGGCTGGCCGGACGGCCGCTGGGCTACTGATGCCATGCGGCTGCTGCTGATCCGGCACGGGCAAACTCACTCCAACGTCCGCGGGCTGCTGGACACCGGCGCCCCCGGGGCTGAACTGACCGAGCTGGGGCACGCACAGGCGCGGGCTCTGCCAAAGGCGCTCGACGGCGAACCGATCGACGCACTGCTGGCCTCCACCCTCGTGCGCACGCAGCTCACGGCGTCTCCGCTGGCTGCCGCACGGAAGCTCGAAACCGACGTGCGCGAAGGGCTGCGCGAGATCTCGGCCGGCGAGCTGGAAATGCGCGGCGACCGTGATGCCATCATTGCCTACATGACCACCGTCTTCGCCTGGGCCTCGGGGGACCTGGAGCGCCGGATGCCCGGCGGTCCGGACGGGCATGAAACCTTTGGCCGGTTCGACGCCGTCATCGACGAAGCCCGAATCTCGGGCATCGGCACCTTGGCGGTGGTCAGCCATGGCGCCATGATCCGCAGCTGGGCCGGCGCGCGGGCGTCCAATCTAACGGTCCCGTTCGTGGCCCGGAACCAGTTGAGCAACACCGGAGTGGTAGTGCTCGACGGCGGTCCCGACGGTTGGGAGGCCCTGACCTGGATGGGCCAGGCTGTGGGCGGGTCCGAACTGGCCGATCCCCTCACCGACGGTCCCACCGCCGATCCGATCAACCCCGGGGACATCCCCTCCGACTCCCGGGACTGAAGGGCAAAAACCGCGAGAACCCGCAGCGGCCGACCGCCATGTCACACATCTGCCTCCAGCGGTGTCCTATCTCTGTCACCACACACGAGAGGGAGTCCGCAGTGACTACACAGC
>NZ_JBNHHB010000531.1:0-962 GCF_059091905.1 Arthrobacter sp. Dra40 | reverse complement strand
GTCCGGTCCGTCCGTTGTAGGAAACGCTCAACCGGAAAAGGCTTCGGGTTCCATCTTGCCAGCCGCCGAAGCCTTATCCGTTGTAGATAGCCCACAAAAGAGGGGCCGAACACCTGCTGGAGGTACCTAGTGGCCCATGCCCAGTCCCCCGTCGACGGGAATGACTGCGCCGGAGATGTAGGCGGCTTCGTCGCTGGCGACCCACCGGACCACCTTGGCTACCTCTTCAGGCTCGGCGAAGCGGCCCGCCGGAATGGAGGCCAGATAGTTCTTCTGGGTATCTTCCGGCAGCACGGCGGTCATTTCCGTGTTGACGAACCCCGGCGCCACGACGTTTGCGGTGATATTGCGGGAACCAAGCTCGCGCGTCAGCGACCGGGCGATGCCGACCAAGCCGGCCTTGGACGCGGCATAGTTGATCTGTCCGGGCGACCCGTACAGCCCCACCACCGACGAGATCAGCACTACGCGGCCTTTGCGCATCCGGATCATGCCCTTCGAAGCGCGCTTAATCACCCGGAACGCGCCGGAAAGGTTGGTATCCACGACGCTGGTGAAGTCTTCTTCGCTCATCCGCAGCAGCAAGGTATCGCGGGTGACGCCGGCGTTGGCGACCAAGACCTCCACGGGACCGTGTGCGGCCTCAACCTCCGTGAAGGCCGCGTCCACGGACCCGGCATCGGTTACGTCGGCCTTCACGCCCAGAAGTCCTTCGGGAACATCGCCGCTGCGGTAGGTGATCGCCACCTTGTCGCCGTTGGCTTCGAAGGCCCGGGCAATGGCCAGCCCGATACCCCGGTTGCCGCCGGTGACCAGCACACTGCGGCCGGACTGCTGTTCGTTGCTCACTCTAACCTCCATCAAGCTGCTGTTTTCCTAAGGAATCCTAGCCCGGGACACCGGCGCGCCGGTCATCGTTGCGGCGGCTTTAGACATTCCGGCCGCCGTGGGAGAATTGATAC
>NZ_JBNHHB010000530.1:0-970 GCF_059091905.1 Arthrobacter sp. Dra40 | reverse complement strand
AGAGGTTGGCCTTGGCTTCCTCCGTCGGCTCCACCGACACCTGGGTGTACCGGTCCAGGCCGGTGCCGGCCGGGATCAGCTTACCGATGATGACGTTTTCCTTCAGGCCCAGCAGCGGGTCGGACTTGCCTTCCATGGCCGCCTGCGTCAGAACGCGGGTGGTCTCCTGGAAGGACGCGGCCGACAGCCACGACTCGGTGGCGAGCGATGCCTTGGTGATGCCCATCAGCTCGTCACGGCCGTTGGCCGGCTGCTTGCCCTCGGAAACGGCCTTGCGGTTCTCCGCCTGGAAGCGGCTCCGCTCGGCCAGTTCGCCCGGCAGCAGATCGGTCTCGCCGGACTCGATCACGGTGATGCGCCGCAGCATCTGGCGGACGATGACTTCCACGTGCTTGTCGTGGATGCCAACACCCTGGCTGCGGTACACGCTCTGAACCTCGTCCACCAGGAACTTCTGCGCCTGGCGCGGGCCGAGGATACGCAGGACCTGCTTCGGGTCCTTGGCACCGGTGACCAACTGCTGGCCGACCTCCACGTGCTGGCCGTCTTCGACCAGCAACCGCGCACGGCGCAGCACCGGGTAGGCGATCTCCTCGGAGCCGTCATCCGGGGTGACGATGACGCGCATCTGGCGCTCGCCGTCCTCGATGGACACGCGTCCGGCCACTTCGGCCATCGGCGCAACGCCCTTCGGGGTACGGGCTTCGAAGAGCTCCTGAATACGCGGCAGACCCTGGGTGATGTCTTCCGCCGAGGCAACGCCACCGGTGTGGAAGGTACGCATGGTCAGCTGCGTGCCGGGCTCACCGATGGACTGTGCGGCAATGATGCCCACGGCCTCGCCGATGTCCACGGTCTTGCCGGTGGCCAGCGACCGACCGTAGCAGAGCGCACAGGTACCGACGGCGGACTCACAGGTGAGCACGGAGCGCACCTTGATCTCGGTGATGCCGGCGTCGATCAGTTCCTG
>NZ_JBNHHB010000529.1:0-971 GCF_059091905.1 Arthrobacter sp. Dra40 | reverse complement strand
GCCTGGCCGGGGTCGAGGATGTTCAGGTAGCCGACGCCGCGGCCGAGCTTGATGACCTGGCCGCCCAAGGCTTTCACGGCTTTGACGTGCTCGCCTTTGAGGTCGCCAAGGATCAGCGGGTTGACGCCCTGTGCAGAGAGGCCGATGAACATCCGCCGCACCACCGTGGATTTTCCGAGGCCGGGTTTGCCGAGGATGAAGGCCGAGGGGTTGGAAATCAGCCGTGCACGCTGGAACCAGCTGATCGGGTCACAGCACACCGTTGCCTGGGTTTCCTCGTGGCGGCCCAGCGGCACCCCAATCATGGGCGAGGATGCACCCGAAGAGAACGGCCACAGCCCGCAGACCTGAACCGTGGTTCCCCGGTACTCCCGCACGGACGGCAGGAGTTGGGCCATGCCGCCGCCCCGTCCGGTCCAGCCCCGCGATCCCGGGCCAGCTTCCCGTGCAGGACGCTTCGAAGTCTCGTCCGCCAGCGCTTTTGCTCTCTTTACTGTCTTTGACTTCTTTGCTGTCAAAAGCCTCATGCGGGCCATTAGAGGGCGTCCTTAATCTCGGAGGGCACCATGCTGTGCTTGGGCAGGACCAGCCCCAAGGGCAGGGACGCCGCGAACGCGGTGTCCTGTGAGCCGTAAGCGCGGCGCAGCAGCACGCGGGCGGTACCGGAAGTCTGTTCAATGGCAGCAACGGCGTCCGGGAGGCGTTCCTTGTCGGTGACGGTGGCGGTGACCACCATGCCGAAGTTCACCAGTCCCGCACCCTGGGCTTCTTCCTGCGCGGTCTGCACGGCGGAGCGGGCATCGACCAGGGCCCGGGCCGTGGGCCGGGTGCCGGAGGTGATGCGGACGTTGGCGTTGTTCTGATCCCTTTCGACGATGGTTGCTGCCTTGGCGGAGTCCATCGGGCGGTAGAGCAGGGAGATGCGTTTGCGGTCAATGTCCCCGTGCGGGGCCAGCAGCCGCGACAGGACG
>NZ_JBNHHB010000528.1:0-1003 GCF_059091905.1 Arthrobacter sp. Dra40 | reverse complement strand
TCCTTCACCGGGGAGTGGAGCGAGTTCGTGGCGACCAACATCGACGGCACCCGCACCCTGCTGGCCGCGGCTAAATCCGCCGGAGTGCGCGACGTGGTGTTCGTGTCCTCCCCGTCCGTGGCGCATTTCGGCGCAGCGATCGCCGGAGCGGACGCCGGGACTGCTGATCCGGAGCGTGCCCGCGGCAACTACGCCCGGTCCAAGGCCGCCGCCGAGATTCTTGCCCTCGGCGAGGACTCCCCCGATTTCCGAGTTGCCGCAGTCCGCCCGCATGTCGTGTGGGGACCCGGCGATACCCAGTTGGTCGAGCGTGTGGTGGCGCGGGCCAAGGCCGGCCGTCTGCCCCTGCTGGACAATGGCGCCGCGCTGATCGACACCACGTACATCGACAACGCCGCGGCGGCAATTGTCCGGGCGCTCGAACGTATGGACCAGACGCATGGCCGGGCACTGGTGGTCACCAACGGCCAGCCCCGCCCCGTCGGCGAACTTATCGCAGGGATTTGCGACGCCGCCGGTGTGAAGGCGCCGGACTGGTCGGTTCCGGGCTGGCTGGCCCGGGGCGCCGGCGCAGTGATCGAACGCGCCTGGACCGCCGCCGGAAAGCGCGGACTGGTCAAGGACGAGCCGCCCATGACCAGGTTCCTGGCCGAGCAACTATCCACGGCGCATTGGTTCGACCAGCGCCACACGCGCGAAGTGCTCGACTGGACACCAGAAGTCAGCATCGAGGACGGGCTACGCCGGCTGGCGGCCCACTACCGCCCAACGGCAAGCTAGGAGCAACTGTGGAGAGCGTCAAGCTGATCGAGTCGTGGCCGGTGGACAACGCGGCCACCGCCGTCGTCGGAGCGGACGGCACCATCCTGGCCGCACACGGCGACCAGCAACGCCGCTTTCCGTTGGCCTCGGTCACCAAACTCCTCAGTGCCTATGCCGTGTTGATGGCGGTCGAAGAAGGCGCGCTGGAACTCGACCAGGCGGCAGGTCCCGAAGGCGCCAC
>NZ_JBNHHB010000527.1:0-1050 GCF_059091905.1 Arthrobacter sp. Dra40 | reverse complement strand
CCGCGGCATCGGCGCCGCCCGCCTGTTCCACGGCAAGTCCGAAGGCTCCGGCATGCAGCTCAGCCCCGGCGACCTGGCCGACATCCGCAAAGCCGCCCCGGACGACATCGTCTTCTGCCCCGATTCCGGCTGCATCCTGATCCGCTCGGAGGAGTGGGGCAGCTAGGCTGCATGAGCTTTCAGCGCTGGCTGTGGCAAGTCACGACGAGCCGCGGCGCGGCGCTGCACGGAGACTAGCTGGAACCTGTTAACTCAGGATGATGTTCAGTGCGTGCGCCTTGCGAGCCGTGCCCTCTACCAGTTCCGTCTGCCAGACTTCCTGTGCCGCCGTCAGCAGCGCAGCCGGCGTCTCCGGCGCCTTCCCCCGTCGGGTCAGCAGGTGCCGGGCAAGCTCCCCACGGGTGTGCTTGGCGAAGTGCGAGACCACTGTGCGTTTGCCGTTGCGCTCCTGGAACACGTTGACCACCACCGTCCGACTAGGGTCAGGAGCCCATGCGGCGGCGTAAGTGCTCGACCGGCAGTCCACCAACAGATGCCCCTCTGCGTGAGTGTCCAGCGCCTGGGGGAGCCGGATCTTCCAATAGGAGGCGAGCTTCCCGATCTCCGGCAGGCCCACAGACATGGACAAGCGGTAAGCCGGAATGTTGTCCGCGAAACCAATCGCTCCCCACAGCGCGGAAACAACAACGACGGCGGCGTCTGCCTTGCGCTTCTGTACCGCGGTCATCGAGCGGTAGCCGAGAGCGTCATAAAGCACACCCGAGTAAATAATGTGCGCCGGGGCAGCCGGTTCATCACGGAGCCGGGTGTTGCGTTCCACCTCGGCCGCCAGCGATGCCCCAACGCCCAAACGGGAGAGTGCCTCCGGGCTCCGGCTCACATCGGCCAGTGCCTCCAGTACTTCCTCGCGGGCCGGGTTCAGACCCGGAAACTGCAATTCCTGGAGATCGAACGGATGCCCCTTGGCAGCAGCGGTCTTTCCTTCGGAAGGGGGAAGAAGAATCAGCACCGTAAGAGCCTACCGTTGTACTGCACAGCTGCACGAAAGAC
>NZ_JBNHHB010000526.1:0-1054 GCF_059091905.1 Arthrobacter sp. Dra40 | reverse complement strand
GTCCCTTCGGACGCCCGCCCTGTGCTTAGCCGCCAGGCGGTGTGCGTTTGGAAAACCGGAGACTAGCTCGCGGAGATCTGGCGCAGCACGTACTGCAGGATGCCGCCGTTGCGGTAGTAGTCGGCTTCACCCGGGGTGTCGATACGGACCACGGCGTCGAAGCTCTTCGTGCCGCCGGCCTCGTCGGTGGCGGTGACCTTCAGGGTCCGCGGGGTGGTGCCCTCGTTCAGTGCGGTGACGCCCTCGATCGAGAAGCTTTCCGTGCCGGAGAGCCCCAGCGATGCGGCAGACTCGCCTGCGGGGAACTGCAGCGGCAGCACGCCCATGCCGATCAGGTTCGAACGGTGGATCCGCTCGAAGCTCTCGGCAATGACGGCCTTGACGCCCAGCAGCGCCGTTCCCTTGGCTGCCCAGTCACGCGACGAACCGGAACCGTACTCCTTGCCGGCCAGCACCACCAGCGGGGTGCCGGCGGCCTGGTAGTTCATCGCGGCGTCGTAGATGTAGGCCTGCGGGCCGCCGGTCTGCGTGAAGTCCCGGGTGAAGCCGCCCTCCACGTTGTCCAGCAACTGGTTCCGCAGCCGGATATTGGCGAAGGTACCGCGGATCATCACTTCGTGGTTGCCGCGGCGGGAACCGTAGGAGTTGAAGTCCTTGCGCTCCACGCCGTTCTCCAGCAGGTAGCGGCCTGCGGGGCTGTCCGACTTGAATGATCCGGCCGGGGAGATGTGGTCTGTGGTGACCGAATCGCCCAGCTTGGCCAGCACGCGGGCACCGGTGATGTCCTGTACCGGCTCGGGCTTGGCGCTCATGCCTTCGAAGTACGGTGGCTTCCGCACGTAGGTGGAGTTCGGATCCCAGGCGAAGGTGTCGCCCTCGGGAGTCTCGAGCGCCTTCCAGCGGTCGTCGCCCTCGAACACGCCCTCGTAGCCCTTGGCGAACATCTCCTTGTTAATGGAGGAGTCGATCACCTGCTGGACCTCGACCGGGTTCGGCCAGATGTCCTTCAGGAACACGTCGTTGCCCTCCGGGTCCTGGCCCAGCGGCTGCTTCT
>NZ_JBNHHB010000525.1:0-1054 GCF_059091905.1 Arthrobacter sp. Dra40 | reverse complement strand
GCCCGGTCCAGCAGCACGGAGAAGTAGTACTCCTCGGCGATGTCGGCGCCCTGCGCGATCATGACCTTGTTGACGGTGTGGCCCTTGATATCCATACCGAGGATGTTGGAGGCGTGCTCGAATGCCTCGTCCGGGGTCTTGGCGACCTTGACGCCGCCGGCCTTACCGCGGCCTCCGACCTTCACCTGAGCCTTGACGACAACTACGCCGCCAATTTTCTCAGCAGCTGTCTTGGCTTCTTCTGGGGTGTACGCAACGATTCCAGCCAGCACGGGTACTCCGTGTGCCTCGAAGAGATCGCGCGCCTGGTATTCAAACAGGTCCACGGGTTGTGTCCTTCTACGTCGAAGTCGTTTCTGACTCGGAGCGGCATCCACGGTTGGCCGTGACGGTGGCCACGGACGGTGGACGGATGCCTGCAATGCTCCATGGGGAACTCTAGTCCCTTTGGCGCCGGGGGCCGGTCCCAGAGTACCGCTTTAGTGGCCAAGGGCACACTTCTACAACTTGTAGAACGGTCACGGGTTGAGGTAACGGCGCCGCGAGTCTAATTCTTGCTGCCAACTTCCGCCTGGCCGACGACGGCGGTGTCCCCGCCGTGGGCAGCATCCTCGCCCTGCGCGGTGCCCCCACCCTGCGCGACGGCGGCCGATGGGGCGCTGCCCTTGATGACGGTCTGGTTCAGCAGCGGAATCCGCAGCCCCTCCTGAGCCAGCGCACCCTTCAGGCGGGCTCGCATCTCGCGCGCAATCGCCCACTGCTCCAGCGGCTTGGTGCGGATCGCCAGCCGGATCACCACGGATTCGCCGGTCAGCGCCTCCACGCCCCACACCTCCGGGTCGTCCAGGATCAGCCTGCGGTAGTCCTCATCCATGCGCAGTTCCATGGCGGTCTTGAGGATCAACTCGGAGACCTTCTCCACATCGGAGTCGTACGGTACCGGGATGTCCAGCACCGCCCGCGCCCAGCCCTGCGAGGAGTTGCCCACGCGCAGGATCTCGCCGTTGCGGACATGCCACAGCGTGCCGTCCACGGCGCGCACCTGGGTGACCCT
>NZ_JBNHHB010000524.1:0-1066 GCF_059091905.1 Arthrobacter sp. Dra40 | reverse complement strand
CAATGATTTATCTTGGGCTCGCCGATGGTGATGAGCACTACGAACCCGAGCAGGCGGACACACCTGCCCGAGATGAGGAGCAGCCTGTGGACCAGCCCCGTCAGGAGCGCCGCCCTGAGCCGGCAGTGGCTCCGGTGAAGCAAGCCGCCGACGAATACCGGGCGCCCGTTACGCCGATCAAGCGTGCGCCGTCCGCCCGGGAGGACGCCACCGTGCTGCACCAGATCACCACCGTCCACCCCCGCTCCTACAATGATGCCAAGGTCATAGGCGAAAGCTTCCGGGACGGCATTCCGGTGATCATGAACGTCACCGACATGGGCGAGGCAGAGGCCAAGCGTTTGGTCGATTTCTCGGCCGGCCTGGTCTTCGGTCTGCATGGCAGTATTGAGCGGGTCACCAACAAGGTCTTCCTGCTCTCCCCGTCGACTGTGGAAGTCCTGGGCGAGGACCGGAAGTCCAGCGACCAGCAGGCCAGCTTCTTCAACCAGAGCTGACCTGCCGCGCCTTCCGGCGGGCGTGTCGCCAGTCAATATCCTTCTAGCGCTAGGAATCGTGGAACCGGCGTGTCCATCATTTTCGTCCTGCTGTACTTGATCTTGATGTTGTTCCAGCTGACCTTGATCGTGCGCATTGTCTTTGAAGCCGTTCAGTCATTCGCGCGGCGCTGGCGGCCGCGCGGCATCGCGCTGGTCTCGGCTTCCGCTGTCTACTCGGTGACGGACCCGCCCCTGAAGGCTCTCCGCAGGCTCATTCCGCCGCTGCGGATCGGCGGATTTGCACTCGATCTTGCGTTTCTGGTGCTGTTCCTTGCCGTGACAATCGCCATGGCGATTGTGGCGGGTCTGGCATAACCGGGAGTGCGTTAGTGTTCGTCTCCGAAACGATATATTCTGATTCAGATATAGCTGGCGGATGTCCGTTGCACGGCGGATATTCGCTACCGTTGTTATGAATCCCGCACGTTGAATTCATGACCCACGAACCAGTATGAGGTGACCAGATGGCTTTGACGCCAGAAGACGTTGTCAACAAGCGGTTCCAGCCGACGAAGTTCCGCGAAGGC
>NZ_JBNHHB010000523.1:0-1073 GCF_059091905.1 Arthrobacter sp. Dra40 | reverse complement strand
CAAGATCCCGCCCCGACACCGTGGCTACTTTCCCTTCCCTCACAAACCTGATCGCACGTGAGGATACAAGTGCCGGGTCCCAAGCCAGCTTTTCCCGTTCGATCAGAAGGTTGCCGGCGTCGTCATAGCCAAGGTCGACAAATCCTTCCTGGACCAACCGGACTCCGTAACGGGCGGCGAGCTCAGCGTGGCGCTTGTCGAAGCAGTAGAGAGGGAGGGAGCTGTCTATTTCGGCGACCGCCGCGATGACGGCTTCAGCCAGCTCTTCGTCCTCCAACGACATCAGGTACATGACCCCGTGCGGTTTCACATGGGAAAGTTTCGCCCCTTCGGCCTCCACGAAGCCCTTCAGGGCGCCTATTTGATAAAGCGTGTAGTCCTGGAGTTCTTCCGCTGAGACCGCTATTCGTCGTCGTCCAAAGCCCAGAAGGTCCGGCAGCGCGACGTGAGCTCCGATTTGGAGGCCCTGGTCAACTGCCGCCCGGACCGTGCGGCGCATGGTTCTTGGGTCCCCGGCGTGGAAGCCGCAGGCGATGTTGGCGGCGCTGATATAGGGCATGAATTCTTCGTCCGGCGCGAACCGCCAGCGGCCGTAGCCTTCTCCCATGTCACAGTTGATTTCGATGGCTGTGTTCATCATTCGGTCCCTCCTGCTGAAGACATGAGCATGGAACGTTCCTCGTCCAATGCGTAGGCGTCGTCGATGGAAATGGGCTTGAACCGGATCGTGTCGGTTCCCGGCCGCATCTGGCCCGTCTTCCATAGGCTGGCCTTCGGGACGACTCCGAATACGACAAAGCCGCCGGAAGTGGGCCCGTCAGGTCCGAGGATCACGGGAGTGTCACCATTGAGGTTGATCCCGCCGAGAGGGTAGCCGGTGTCGAGGATGTTGGATGGATGTCCGCCGGCAATACCGCCGTCGGGCCGTGCCCACTGCAACCTCACCGGGTCCAGCCTGATACCGGTACGGTTTGAGTTCTGGTCAACGGTCCAGGAGCGTGCAAAGAAGTCCTCGACGTCCGTTTCCGTGAAGAATTCAGGTGTAGCAAATGGCCCTGGCACGACTTCCAGTT
>NZ_JBNHHB010000522.1:0-1073 GCF_059091905.1 Arthrobacter sp. Dra40 | reverse complement strand
AACTGGAAGTCGTGCCAGGGCCATTTGCTACACCTGAATTCTTCACGGAAACGGACGTCGAGGACTTCTTTGCACGCTCCTGGACCGTTGACCAGAATTCAAACCGTACCGGTATCAGGCTGGACCCGGTGAGGTTGCAGTGGGCCCGGCCCGACGGCGGTATTGCCGGCGGACATCCATCCAACATCCTCGACACCGGCTACCCTCTCGGCGGAATCAACCTCAATGGTGACACTCCCGTAATCCTCGGACCCGACGGGCCCACTTCCGGCGGCTTTGTCGTATTCGGAGTCGTGCCGAAGGCCAGCCTATGGAAGACCGGCCAGATGCGGCCGGGGACCGACACGATCCGGTTCAAGCCCATTTCCATTGACGACGCCTATGCATTGGACGAGGAACGTTCCATGCTCATGTCTGCAGCAGGAGGCACCGAATAATGAACACAGCCATCGAAATCAACTGCGACATGGGAGAAGGTTACGGCCGCTGGCGCTTCGCGCCGGACGAAGAATTCATGCCCTATATCAGCGCCGCCAACATCGCCTGCGGCTTCCACGCCGGGGACCCAAGAACCATGCGCCGCACGGTTCGGGCGGCAGTCGACCAGGGCCTCCAGATCGGAGCGCACGTCGCGCTGCCGGACCTTTTGGGCTTCGGACGACGACGAATAGCGGTCTCAGCGGAAGAGCTCCAGGACTACACGCTGTATCAAGTAGGCGCCCTGAAGGGCTTCGTGGAGGCCGAAGGGGCGAAACTTTCCCATGTGAAACCGCACGGGGTCATGTACCTGATGTCGCTGGAGGACGAAGAGCTGGCTGAAGCTGTCATCGCGGCAGTCGCCGAAATAGACAGCTCCCTCCCTCTCTACTGCTTCGATAAGCGCCACACGGAGCTCGCCGCCGGTTACGGCGTCCGGTTAGTCCAGGAAGGATTTGTCGACCTCGGTTACGACGACGCCGGCAACCTTCTTATCGAGCGGGAAAAGCTGGCTTGGGACCCTGCACTTGTGTCCTCACGTGCGATCAGGTTCGTGAGGGAAGGGAAAGTAGCCACGGTGTCGGGGCGGGATCTTG
>NZ_JBNHHB010000521.1:0-1091 GCF_059091905.1 Arthrobacter sp. Dra40 | reverse complement strand
ACGGGTGGCGCCAAGTCCTTCTGGGTCGGGAGCAGTGATGTGGTAGGCGTCGGCGGTGACGCCGGAACCGGCAAGTTCGGCATAGATGCGGGCACCGCGGGCGAGGGCATGCTCCTCGGCTTCCAGCACCAGTGCGCCGGCACCTTCACCCATGACGAACCCGTCACGGTCAAGGTCGTAGGGGCGCGAGGCATGTTCGGGGTCGTCGTTGCGCTTGGACAGCGCCTGCATGGCACTGAAGGCAGCGATGGGCATGGGGTGGATCGCGGCTTCGGCGCCACCGGTCATGACGACGTCGGCCTTGCCCGCCCGGATCAGCTCGATGCCCATAGACATGGCCTCGGTGCCGGAAGCACAGGCGGATACGGGAGTGTGGGCGCCGGCACGGGCACCCAGATCCATGCTGACCGCGGCGGCGGGACCGTTCGGCATGAGCATCGGTACGGTCATCGGCAAGACGCGGCGTGGCCCGCGGTCGCGCAGCGTGTCCCAGGCGTCGAGCAGCGTCCACACGCCGCCGATGCCGGTGGCGAAGGCGACAGCCAGCCGGTCGTGGTCGACGTCCTCGATGCCCGAGTCCTTCCACGCTTCGCGGGCTGCCACCACAGCGAACTGGGTCGAGGGATCCATCCGCTTGGCTTCGACCCGGGTCAGTACTTCGTCCGGACGGTTGCTGGCCTTGGCGGCGAACGTCACCGGCAGCTCGTACTGGGCCACCCAATCATCTTCGAGGGTATGGGCCCCGGAAACACCTTTGAGGGCATTCCGCCACATCGTGGGAACGTCGCCGCCAATCGGGGTGGTGGCGCCGAGGCCGGTGATGACTACTTTGCGTGCCATTGATTCAGTCTCTCAATAGTGATTGGGCAGTAAGTCCAGTGCGGCGGCCGGACCGGGAGCCTCCCGCCGGCCGCCGCATCCCGGGCTGGCCCGGGCAACGCGGAACTAAGCCTGGGCGTTGACGATGAAGTTGACGGCGTCGCCAACGGTCTTGAGGTTCTTGACCTCTTCGTCAGGGATGCGCACGCCGAACTTCTCCTCGGCGTTGACCACGATGGTCATCATCGAGATGGAGTCGATGTCCAGGTCAT
>NZ_JBNHHB010000520.1:0-1091 GCF_059091905.1 Arthrobacter sp. Dra40 | reverse complement strand
CGATCGCCTGTGCGCCTTCACCGCGCTGGAGTTGGATGACCATGCCGATGCCGACGATGATGACGCCCAGGACGCCGAGGACCAGGCCGATGCCGGAAGCCCAGTTCAGGATGGTCAACAGACCGCCGGCCTGCGCCGGGACGACCGGGGTGGGGTTGGGAATAACGCTGGATGAGAGTGCAGTGAACGTGTTCATGGTGAGACCTTTCAGTGGTTGGTTGCCGTGGCCAGGGCGGCCACGTCGGTAACGAAGCGCTGGTATTCGCGGACGGCTGGCATTGCCGTGGTGTCCGTGTGCCGCCAGGCGTCCACCCAGGGCAGAGTCCAGAATCTTGGCGCTCCACCGCCTACGAGGGCGGTGAAGTCCCGAAGCGCTTTGGGTGTCTTTCCCGGGGCGTCTGCAAGGACGGCGAGGCCGAGCAGATCGACCTGCGGGGCCGCACCTGACGCCCACTGGGTGAGCGCGTTCCTGGCAGTTGTCAGGCCGCGCATGTCTGCGCGGCAGACCAGCAGCACCTGCGGGCTGCCGCCGCTGGGGAGAACCGGCCAGCAATGATCCGTGGAACGGGCAGAATCGATAAGGTCAGCGATCCGGCTTTCACCCGCTCCCCCATGGGTACCAACAACCCAGAGACGGGCTGCGCCGGCCATGCTGCGGGACGCCAGCCGGTCTGCCGCGTCTGGCTCGACCATGCCCCGCAGCGGTGTGCTGATGACCGCCGCCGGCGGGACAGCCGCAGCCCGGGTTTCCTCAGCCGGTTCATCAGCCGTGGGGCGGGTAACCCAGGGGTTCAGGGTCTGTTGCAATGGTCCTCCTCTCAACTCTCAAGTTCCGTAGGGATCGTTCTAGAAGCCTTTGGCGACAGCGGCCGCTGCCGCGAGCCACGCCCGCTGGGTCGCGGGCTGGAGCGCTTCGTAACGGATCGGCCCGTTGACCAGGGCGGGGTCGTACGGGATGCGGACGACGGCGCGCACGAACGGCTCGAAGCCGTCCGCGATCCGCTGCGCCTCGGCTTTCGCCCGCTTCAGGGCATCCCCAGTCATGCTGCGCTTGGCGTCGGTGGACTCGGAGACGATCACGACGGCGTTGC
>NZ_JBNHHB010000519.1:0-1091 GCF_059091905.1 Arthrobacter sp. Dra40 | reverse complement strand
GCAACGCCGTCGTGATCGTCTCCGAGTCCACCGACGCCAAGCGCAGCATGACTGGGGATGCCCTGAAGCGGGCGAAAGCCGAGGCGCAGCGGATCGCTGACGGCTTCGAGCCGTTCGTCCGCGCCGTCGTCCGTATCCCGTACGACCCCGCCCTGGTCAACGGGCCGATCCGTTACGAAGCGCTCCAGCCCGTGACCCAGCGGGCGTGGCTCGCGGCAGCGGCCGCTGTCGCCAAAGGCTTCTAGAACGATCCCTACCGAACATCAGAGTTGAGAGGAGGACCAATGCAACAGACCCTGAACCCCTGGGTTACCCGCCCCACGGCTGACGATCCGGCTGAGGAAACCCGGGCTGCGGCTGTCCCGCCGGCGGCGGTCATCAGCACACCGCTGCGGGGCATGATCGAGCCAGACGCGGCAGACCGGTTGGCGTCCCGCAGCATGGCCGGCACAGCGCGTCTCTGGGTTGTTGGTACCCATGGGGGAGCGGGTGAAAGCCGGATCGCTGACCTCATCGAATCTGCCCGTTCCACGGATCATTGCTGGCCTGTCCTCCCCAGCGGCGGCAGGCCGCGGGTGCTGCTGGTCTGCCGCGCAGACATGCGGGGCCTGACAACTGCCAGGAACACGCTCACCCAGTGGGCGTCAGGCGCAGCCCCGCAGACCGACCTGCTTGGACTCGCCGTCTTGGCAGACGCCCCGGGAAAGACACCCAAAGCACTCCGGGACTTCGCCGCCCTCGTAGGCGGCGGGGCGCCAAGATTCTGGACTCTGCCCTGGGTGGACGCATGGCGGCACACCGACGCCACAGCGCTGCCAGCCAGCCGCGAATACCAACGCTTCATTACCGACGTGGCCGCCCTGGCCACGGCAACCAACCACTGAAAGGTCTCTCCATGAACACGTTCACTGCACTCTCAACCAGCGTTATTCCCAACCCCACCCCCGTCGTCCCCGCGCAGGCCGGCGGCCTGTTGACCATCCTGAACTGGGCCTCCGGCATCGGCCTGGTCCTCGGCGTCCTGGGCGTCATCATCGTCGGCATCGGCATGGTCATCCAACTCCAGCGCGGTGAAGGCGCACAGGCGATCG
>NZ_JBNHHB010000518.1:0-1094 GCF_059091905.1 Arthrobacter sp. Dra40 | reverse complement strand
GGCCTCCGGCTTCTTTGCTTCCTGCTGCAGACGGCGGCGCGAAATCCTGGCGCGGGCCGGCTCAGTGACCGCGGTGGCGGGCGGCTTCCTCGGCGGGTACTTGGGCAGCCGGGTTCGGGGTCGCGGCGGGCGGGCCGGCGCGGCCTGAGGCCCGAGTCCCTGCCGCTCCGCAGACCTTAGTCAAAGCCGGCGTGTTCAGCGGCGCGCGCTGGTGGCGATCAACGTGACGGCCCGTTCCACGGCATATTCCGGGTCACGGCCTTCGCCTTTGACCTGGGCGTCCGTTTCGGCCAGTACCTGGATGCAGCGGGCCAGGGCCTCTGACTCCCACAGCCGCGCATCCCTGCGGGCCTGGTCGAACTGCCACGGGGCCATGCCCAGGTCGCGTGCGTTCGCCGAGGCACTCTTGACCTTGGCGATCTGGCGCAGCTTCATGGCCAGCACTGCAACAATCGGCACCGGATCCACTCCGGTGGCCAGCGCGTGCCGGAGGGATGACAGCGCGGCCGCACCCCGGCCGGAAACGGCGGCATCGGCTACCTTGAACCCGGTGGCCTCGACCCGTCCGCCGTAGTACTTCTCTACCGTCTCTTCGGTGACGGCGCTGTCGGCGTCGGAAATCAACTGCGAGCAGGCGGCTGCCAGGTCCGGCAGCGACGAACCGACAGCGGCCACCAGCGCCTGGGCGGCGGCAGGTTCGATGGCACGGCGCGCGGCTTTAAATTCCTGCCGCACAAAGTCCAGTTTTTCCGAGTCCTTCTTCATGGCTTGGCAGTCGACCACGGGCGCCCCCGAGGCCTTGACCGCATCCAGCAGTTTCTTGCCGCGGACCCCGCCGCCATGGTGCAGGACCAGCCAGACATCATCGGCCGGAGACGCTACATAGGCCAGCATGTCCGCCAGGAACTCATCGTTCATCTGCGCCAGGGACGAGGCCTCAATTAGCTTTGCTTCCCCGAAGAGGCTGGGGCTGGCCAGCATGGTGAGCTCGCCGCTCGTGTAGGACGAGGCATCCAGCTGCGTCAGCTCCAGGTCCGGCTGCCGGCCGCGCAGCAGTCCGCGGACACGTTCCTTGGCCCGGTGGGCCAAGTACT
>NZ_JBNHHB010000517.1:0-1102 GCF_059091905.1 Arthrobacter sp. Dra40 | reverse complement strand
CGGCTCTTCCACCGCCATCACGTCCTCGCGCCGGCGCGGCGGCGCGTCGAGACTGAGTTTGAGCACCTTGCGGCGCTGCGTCAAGCGGCCCATGTACGTCTCCTCTACTGCCTGTTACAAGCGTAAGCCACGCCATGCCGGACGTCCGCGCTTAGCAGAGCGGTTCGCTCGCGGGCCGGCGGTATGCGAAGCGGGCTGCGGACGGGGCTGGCTGCCTGCCAGCCGGCCTACCCTCCGGATCGCCTACCAGGGCAGGTCGATGGCCGGCAACTGCTGGCCGGGCTCGGCGCCGACGGCGGGCACCACCATGACGCCGTCCGCTGCCGCCAGCCCGCGCATCATGGCCGATCCGATGCGGTCCGCGGGGACGGCACCGCCGCCCGGTGCCATCCCGTAGGGCATCAACCGGTCCTGGTCGTGCAGCGGCGGCAGGGCTGTCCCTGCGGACACCGTGCGCAGCGGCGCCAGCGGGCGGCCTGTCATGCCTGCCAGCAGCGGAGCCCCCAGTGTCAGCAGCGCCATCATGGCGGCCAGCGGATTGCCCGGCAGGCCCACCAGCAGGCGGCCGTCGGCCAGCCGGGCCAGCAGCGCAGGATGCCCCGGCCGCATGCGAATGGACGGGACCAGGATGCTGGCCGCGGCGGCGTCCAGCACCTCGCGCAGGTGGTCTGCGGAGGAGCGGCCGGTCCCACCGGTGGTGACCACGACGTCGCCGCCGCACGTGGCAATGGCTTCGGCGGTGGCATCGAAGTCGTCGGGCAGCCGCCGGCTGCCCGTGACCTCGCCGCCGAGCCGGCCGATGATGGCCGGGAGCGTGGGTCCGAACGTGTCCCGGACCCGGCCCGGTGCGGGGACGCCGGAGGGGACAACCTCGTCGCCGGTCAGCAGCAGCGCAACCTGCGGCACCGGGGCAACGGAGAGCATGTCGTGGCCGCACACCGCGGCGACGGCCAGATGGGCAGGGGTCAGCACGGTGCCGGCGGGGACCACGACGGCGCCGGCAGCGGTTTCTTCACCGGCCGGACGGATGTGGCGCCCGGGGGCCAGTTCCCGCCGGTCGGTACCCGGGCACAATTCCAGCCGGTCCACTGCCGAGGCCCCG
>NZ_JBNHHB010000516.1:0-1113 GCF_059091905.1 Arthrobacter sp. Dra40 | reverse complement strand
TGTAGTCGATGACGGTGACGTCAGCGGCCTTCAAGGGGTTGGACTTTGGTTTGGGCTTACGAATTTCAGCCTTAGCCATCGTGGAGCTCCTTTATCTTGTGGAGCCCGTGGATCTTTTCCACGGGATGGGGTTTGTTTTAGAAGGGAGGTTCGTTCGAGTCCGGACCGTTGCCCCAGCCGCCGGAGTTGCCGCCGGCCGGTGCTCCCCAGGGATCGTCCTGGGGTGCGGGCTGCTGGCCGGACTGCTGTCCGCCCCAACCGCCCTGGGTCTGGCCTCCTCCGAAGCCGCCGCCAAAGCCGCCTTGGCCGCCGCCGAAGCCGCCCTGCCCGCCGCCGGAGCGCTGGGTACGGGTCACCTTGGCAGAGGCGTAGCGCAGCGAGGGGCCGATTTCGTCGACCTCAAGCTCCATGACGGTACGCTTTTCGCCTTCTTTGGTTTCATACGAACGGGACTTCAGCCGGCCCTGAACGATCACGCGCATGCCCTTGGTCAGGGTTTCAGCGACGTTCTCGGCAGCTTCGCGCCACACCGACGCGCGGAGGAACAGGGTTTCCCCGTCCTTCCATTCGTTGGACTGGCGGTCGAAGGTCCGCGGCGTGGATGCAACGGTGAAATTCGCTACCGCGGACCCGGACGGGGTAAACCGCAGCTCGGGATCGTTGGTGAGATTACCGACGAGCGTGATAACGGTTTCGCCTGCCATGTTGCCTCCTGATGTCCTGGTCCCGCTTGGCCGGTGGCGCGCGGGATTGTTTTCGTCAATGCCGCTCCCGGAAAGGGTGCGGCGATCAAAGCTGATTACTCAGCGGAGATCTTCTGCTCCTCCGGGCGGATGATCTTGGTGCGCAGGATGGTCTCGTTGAGACCAAGCTGGCGGTCAAGCTCAGCGGCGGTGGCGGGAGTAGCGGTGAAGTTGACCACTGCGTAGATGCCTTCGGACTTCTTCTTGATGTCGTAGGCAAGCCGGCGGCGTCCCCAGATGTCCACCTTGTCGATGGTTCCGCCATCGTTGCGAACAACGTTGAGGAACTTGTCGAGCGAGGACTCTACGGTACGCTCTTCGACCTCGGGGTCGATGATTACCATCAGTTCATAAGCACGCATTGTGAACC
>NZ_JBNHHB010000515.1:0-1115 GCF_059091905.1 Arthrobacter sp. Dra40 | reverse complement strand
GGATCCGGAACTGGCGGCCGAGGTTCCGGGGCTGGAAGCCGAACTTGAGACGGCCCAGGAGCGTCTCCGCCGGCTGCTGATCCCGCGCGACCCGGACGACGGCCGCGATGTCATCATCGAGGTGAAGGGCGGCGAGGGCGGCGACGAAGCGGCCCTGTTCGCCGGCGACCTGCTCCGCATGTACATGCGCTACGCCGAATCCCGCGGCTGGAAGACCGAGATCATTTCCGCAACGGAATCCGATCTGGGCGGCTACAAGGACGTGCAGATGGCCATCAAGGGCAACTCCAACGACCCGGCCGAAGGCGTGTGGGCCAGGCTTAAATTCGAAGGCGGCGTGCACCGCGTGCAGCGCGTTCCGGTGACTGAGTCGCAGGGCCGCATCCATACCTCCGCTGCCGGCGTCCTGGTGCTTCCCGAAGTGGACGAGCCGGAAGAGATCGAGCTCAGCCAAAACGACTTGAAGATCGACGTCTACCGCTCGTCGGGACCCGGCGGCCAGTCCGTGAACACCACGGACTCGGCGGTGCGAATCACCCACCTGCCCACCGGAATCGTGGTGGCAATGCAGAACGAGAAGTCGCAGCTGCAGAACCGTGAGGCCGGTATGCGCGTGCTGCGGGCACGGCTGTTGGCCCACCAGCAGGAGCAGATCGACGCCGCCAATTCGGAAACCCGCAAGTCCCAGATCCGCACCATGGACCGCTCCGAGCGCATCCGCACGTACAACTTCCCGGAAAACCGGATCGCCGACCACCGCACCGGCTACAAGGCCTACAACCTGGACGCCGTGATGAACGGCGAGCTGGAGCCGGTCATCCAGTCAGCTATCCAGATGGACGAAGAACACCGCCTGGCCGCCCTCGGCGAGGAAAACTAGCCGGCAGTGCCCCCCACAAAACTGGCCGAAGCCTTGGCCGCCGCCACCGCGCGGCTGGCCGACGCTGGTGTCCCTTCGCCGCGGGTGGACGCCGAGCTGCTGGCCGCCCACCTGCTGGGCGTATCGCCGGGGCGTCTGCGCGCCTTGGCGCTGCTGGAAGCGGAGGCACCGGAGGGGCTTGAAGAGCTGGTAGCCGAACGCGCCACCCGCGTACCGCTGCAGCACATCACCGGAC
>NZ_JBNHHB010000514.1:0-1116 GCF_059091905.1 Arthrobacter sp. Dra40 | reverse complement strand
GGGCACCGGCTACTTCGACACCATCTCCACTGCCCTCAACCCCAACGGCAGCACCCTGGCACTGGTCGGCTCCACCGAAGAGGGCCAGTTCCACTAACGACGACGGGGCTCACCTCCGGCGCTTCGCCGGGACCCGCCGCGGCACGACCTTCCGACGGCCGCGGGCGGCCTTACGGAAGCTATTAGCCGCTTTCCGGGTCCCGGCTCCGCACCTCATCTGAAGGTCACCTTTGGCGCCCAGGCCGGACGCCGCCGTCGTACTTACAAAAGTTTTCTTGAGGAGTGAATGAGCGATGAATGATCCGATTACCTTGAACGGGATTACGTTGACGGCCCCGCCGGTGCGCCGGCAGGAGGAAGTCCTGACGCCGCAGGCGCTGGAGTTCGTGGCCCGGCTGCACCAGGCCACTGCGGCTCGGCGGCGGGAGCTGCTGGTGCAGCGGGAGAACCGGCGCCGGTCGATCGGCCGAGGCCACGACCCGAAGTTCCTGCCCGGCACCCGGCACATCCGCGAGGATTCCTCGTGGGAGGTCGCTCCCCCGGCGCCCGGGCTGGAGGACCGCCGGGTGGAGATCACCGGACCGGTGGAGAAGAAGATGACCATCAACGCGCTGAACTCCGGCGCGAAGGTGTGGCTGGCGGACATGGAGGACTCCTCCACCCCCAGCTGGTCCAACGTGGTCAACGGGCAGCTGAACCTGACCGACGTGCTGGAGCGGCGGATCGACTTCGTCTCGGACACCGGCAAGGAATACAAGCTGACCGGCCAGACGCTCACCGATCTGCCCACCATCGTGGTGCGGCCGCGGGGCTGGCACCTGCCGGAGAAGCACATGCTGATCGGCGGCGAACCGGTGGCCGGCGGCATCGTGGACTTCGGGCTGTACTTCTTCCACAACGCCCAGCGGCTCATCTCGCAGGGCCGCGGACCGTACTTCTACCTGCCGAAGATCGAGTCACACCTGGAAGCCCGGCTGTGGAACGACGTGTTCATCCTGGCGCAGGACCTGCTGGGCATTCCGCAGGGCACCATCCGCGCCACCGTGCTGATCGAGACCATCACGGCCGCGTTCGAGATGGAGGAGATCCTGTACGAGCTGCGCGACCACGCCTCCG
>NZ_JBNHHB010000513.1:0-1117 GCF_059091905.1 Arthrobacter sp. Dra40 | reverse complement strand
CCCTGCTGACGGCCTGCGTGGCCTTCCAGCTCAATGCCTCCATGCTCAGCCCCGCCCTGGTCACCATGGGGGAGGAACTGCAGACCGACCAGGCCTCGATCGGCCTGTCCCAGACGTGGTTCTTCACCACCGCCGCGCTGTTCTCCCTGTTCCTGCCCCGGCTGAGCGATATTGTCGGCCGCAAGCGAATCCTCGTCGGGATGATGCTGCTGACGGCCGCCGGCTCCGTGATCGCAGCGCTGGCCCCGGACGTTACGTGGCTCTTTGTGGGCCGGATCATCCAGGGCGCCAGCGGCCCCACCGTGCCGCTGTGCCTCATCATGCTGCGCACCGCCGTGCACAGCCCGCGCACCTACGGCACGCTGATGGGCGTCATCCTCGCGGTCAACGGCGGCGTGGCCGGCGTCGATGCCTTCCTCGGCGGCTACATGGCCGAGCACTACGGCTTCCGCAGCATCTTCTGGTTCATGGTGGTCCTCGCCGTGATCGCCGCGGTTCTCGTCGCCGTCCTGACTCCCGAGAGCAAACCGCAGGCCGGGACGCGGATGGACTGGACCGGCGTCGTCTTTATAGTTGTCGCAGTCGGTGCCCTGCTCACCGCGCTGAACGAGGCCGCCAAGCTGGTCGGCGGGTTCTCCTGGGGGACCCTGGTCCTCTCGCTGGTGTTGACCGCCGTGGCCGCCGTCGCGTTCGCCGCCTTCTGGGCCACCGAAAAGCGCACGAAGCAACCCATGGTCGAGATTGTCCATCTGCGCCAGCGCTCCACGTGGGCGCCGCTGTTGACCACGGTCCTGACCATGACCGGCATCTTCGCCGTCATCAACGGGATTGTCCCCGCCTATGTACAGGCCGCCGCACCCGGGTTCGGCATCGGCCCCACCGAAACGGCGCTGCTCATCCTGACCCCCTACGCGCTGCTGGGCTGGGTCTTCGGCCCGATCAGCGGACGGTTCGCCCCGGTACTGGGCTACACCAAGGTGCTGCGCATCGGCATGATCGGCAGCATCGTCTCCCTAGTGGTCATTGTGCTGTTCGGCCTGAACAGCCTGCCGCTGATGGTCGCCGCCACTGCGCTGCTCGGCATCATGTACGCCGGCACCGCGAACATTATGCTCAA
>NZ_JBNHHB010000512.1:0-1125 GCF_059091905.1 Arthrobacter sp. Dra40 | reverse complement strand
ACACCCCGTGGCAGCGGGAGCTGGAAGAAGCGTTCCCGTACATCGAGACCCCGGACCAGCTGACCACCATCAACGAGGTCAAGGCGGACATGGAGCGTGAGGTGCCGATGGACCGCTTGGTCTCCGGCGACGTCGGCTACGGCAAGACCGAGATTGCTGTGCGCGCCGCCTTCAAGGCGGTCCAGGACGGCAAGCAGGCGGCGGTCTTGGTGCCGACCACGCTGTTGTCCCAGCAGCACTTCGAGACCTTCAGCGAACGCTTCTCCGGGTTCCCGGTCAGGGTCAAGGCGTTGTCCCGCTTCCAAACGTCCAAGGAAGCCAAGGACACCATGGAAGGCATCAAGAACGGCAGCATCGATGTGGTCATCGGGACGCACCGGCTGCTCTCCAAAGAGGTCCAGTTCAAGGACCTGGGCCTGGTCATTGTGGACGAGGAACAGCGGTTCGGCGTCGAACACAAAGAGTCGCTGAAGAAGATGCGTACCAACGTGGACGTTCTGGCCATGTCCGCGACGCCGATCCCGCGGACCCTGGAGATGTCGCTGACCGGCATCCGCGAGACGTCCACGCTGGCGACGCCGCCGGAGGAGCGGCACCCGGTGCTGACGTACGTTGGCCCGTACACGGACCAGCAGACGACGGCGGCGATCCGGCGCGAGCTGATGCGCGAGGGACAGGTCTTCTTCGTGCACAACCGCGTCTCGTCCATCGAGCGGCAGGCGGCGCGGATACGGGAACTGGTTCCCGAGGCGCGGGTGGAGGTGGCACACGGGCAGATGAGCGAGTCGCGGCTGGAACAGATCATTGTCGACTTCTGGGAGAAGCGGTTCGACGTCCTGGTCTGCACCACCATCATCGAAACCGGACTGGACATTTCCAACGCCAACACGCTGATTGTTGACCGCGCGGACCGGTACGGGCTATCCCAGCTGCACCAGCTGCGCGGCCGGGTGGGCCGCGGCCGGGAGCGGGCGTACGCCTACTTCTTGTTCGATGCCGAGAAACCCCTGGGCGAAGTGGCGCTGGAACGGCTCAAGGCGGTGGCGGCGCACAACGAACTGGGCGCCGGCATGCAGCTGGCGCTGAAGGACCTGGAAATCCGCGGCGCAGGAAATCTGCTCGGCG
>NZ_JBNHHB010000511.1:0-1147 GCF_059091905.1 Arthrobacter sp. Dra40 | reverse complement strand
AGGTGCCCCGGAGGCGTTTAACTTGACGCCCGGGAGACACTAATCGCCCGTCAGGGTGCCGCTCACCACCGCCGACCCATGCTCGGCGGACAGAACCACGGCCGGGACCAGGCCGCAGGACGCGAAGACGGCGGCTGCAGCCCCGGCCTGGCGCTCGCTCGTCTCCACTGCCACGGACCCGCCCGGCGCCAGCCACCCAGGTGCCCCGGCTGCGACCCGGCGCATGACCGCTAAACCGTCCGCACCGCCGTCGAGCGCCACCGGCGCTTCATACAGGCGGGCTTCGGCCGGCAGCAGGCTGATCTCGGCCGTGGGGACGTATGGGACGTTCGCCGTCAGGACATCCACCCGGCCATGCAACCGGTCAGGCAGGGCGGCGTACAGGTCGCCTTCGTGGATATGGGCAGCCGGGAGGTTCCTGCGCGCGCACGCCACCGCCACCGGATCCACGTCCGCGGCGTGCAGTTCGCCAGGCCCGAGTAGTCCACCCAGCGCCGCAGCCACCGCGCCCGAGCCGCAGCACAGATCCACCACGACGCCGGTGCGCGCCGGGGCCAAAGCCGCGGCCCGCTGAACCAGGAACTCCGTCCGCCGGCGCGGGACGAAAACCCCGGCAGATACGGCGATGCGCATGCCGCAGAACCGGGCCCAACCCACGACATGTTCCAGGGGCACTCCGGCAACCCGCTGTTCCACCCTGGCAGCAATGGCATCCGGAGGACCCCCGTCGGCGATCAGCAGGTCGGCCTCGTCCTCGGCAAAGACACAGCCAGCCGCACGCAGTCGGGAGACGATCGCATCCCGCGCAACCGATAGCTGGGAAACGTGCATCGCAATCCTTTCGAATCATGCCCAGAGTACCCTCGCGCCGACCGTGAACGCCTCCCGCGCTGTGTTCTTGACTGCAGTTTTCACACCTGTTTCTTACCGGGTCGCCGTTCATATGGGGGCGCCCCACCGGGTAGCTCCGGTGGGGCCAAAGGCGGGCCGCCCGGCAGGTGGTGTGGCGTCCACCACGAGGTGCCCCTCCGATTTCATCCCGGGGGAAAATGCTGGTAATGTATTTCTCCGTTGCCCCCCTAGCTCAGTGGTAGAGCGCGTTCTTGGTAAGAACGAGGTCACCGGATCGATTCCGGTGGGGGGCTCT
>NZ_JBNHHB010000510.1:0-1153 GCF_059091905.1 Arthrobacter sp. Dra40 | reverse complement strand
AGGGGCGGCACGCCACGGCACTTCAACCAATAAAAAATTGGTATCAACAAACTTGGCACACTATTGAGTTCTCAAACAACAGGAGCACCCGGCACCAGGACGACCCTCTCAGGCCCTCCATCGCTCCGGAGCAACTTTTCTAACTTACCCGGTCTTCGCGACCTTTGCAAATCGCCGATCCCGGCGGATCCAGGTCCGAATCCCGATCCTCCAACCACTTCAGGGGCGCGTGAAACGCACCAGATCCTGGTGTATTTGAAGGGGTTTGGCCGCCGTTTTCTCTGCTTCAGCAGCAGCGACTCAGAAAACAATACACGCCTTAGGACCGCCCCGCAAATCGGTCCGCACGGCCCCCGAAACGCTCCATACAGGAGCAGGCGGGCACCCGAAAACCGCGCCGTTGAGCGGATCCGCAGCCCTGCGGGCCTAAAGCGCGCCGGCGCAGCACCACGGCCGGCGTCCCAACCGGGCATGTGCAGCCGCTCACTTATCCCGCCTGCCCGCCCGACCGCGACCGATACCGCACCCGAGGGTCCGCACCCGGGGGTCCGCACCCGGGGGGTCCGCACCCCGCACGGCCGGCACCCGCGGCAACGGCACCCCGCTCCCGCGCACCGAACCCAGGCCCGAGAGGGCTGCAGCACCCAAGGCGCCCGGAGACCCGCACCGCGCCCGGCAACGAGCTGCACCCGTGCCCGCTGGACGGACGTGCAGCCTGTGCAGGATGGCTGTCGAAGCTGTGCCCGGCCGGAGCCCGCGCCCGGGAGCCCAGGAGCCCAGGAGCCCGGGCCAGCCTTCCGCAGACCAGGTGCCCGCCGGCCGCAGCACCGCCGCACCGGCCCCGGCCGGCCTCAGCCGCGCAAACACAGCCGGATAGCACTCGGCGGAAAACGCCGGACGGGAAGCACCCTGGCGGATAGCACCCTGGCGGAAAACGCCGGACGGGAAACACCCTGGCGGACAGCATCCTTGCGGGAAACACCCTGGCGGAACGCGTCGGGCGGAACGCACCGGGCGGAACGCACCGGGCGGAACGCACCGGGCGGAACGCACCGGGCGGAACGCACCGGCCGGAAAAACCGGGCGGGAAACACCCGTGCGGCCGGCAGCTGGTCGCCCCTTCCGGGTTGGGTGGGTGGGTTGGTTGTTTAAC
>NZ_JBNHHB010000509.1:0-1162 GCF_059091905.1 Arthrobacter sp. Dra40 | reverse complement strand
CCATCAGCGACTCGTCTTCGCTCTCCGCAATGATGCCTTCGATCAGGGCACTCCGGGCGTCCTCGGCGCGCTCCAGCTCCCCGGCGCCGGCAGGGCGGACCTCGGGTTGTCGTTCCCCGGCCCGGTAGTCCGACACGGTGCCGGACAGCAACGCATGCAACCCGGTGGCGTCCGCACCGGCCGGCACCGGCAGATACAGCGGCTGCACAGACTCACCGAAGGCGCGGCGGCAGCCAGCCAGCGCCGCTTCGAAGTTGGCCCGCGGGTGGTCCAACCGACTGATGGCCACCGCCCGCGGCATTCCGACGTCGTTGCACTCGCCCCACAGCGCCGTGGTCGCCGCATCGATGCCGTCGACGGCGGACACGACGAACAGGGCCGCGTCCGCAGCACGGAGACCGGCCCTCAGTTCGCCGGTGAAGTCCGAGTAGCCCGGTGTGTCGAGGAGGTTGATCTTGACGCCGTCGTACATGAAGGGCAGGACGGAGAGCACGACGGAACGCTGCTGGCGGATCTCCGAGGGGTCCGAATCACTGACGGTGGTGCCGTCGACGATGGAACCCATGCGGTTTATGGCCCCGGCGGCCGCCAGCATCGCTTCCGCAAGCATTGTTTTGCCGGCACCGGAGTGGCCCACCAGCACCACGTTGCGGATCTGCTCGGGCCGGGACGCTGTCGCTGCGGCAGAACCCTCCGGACGCCGTACATCGGTGCTCCGTCCAGGACTCTTCGCCACCCCGTTGACGGACTTTCCGGACATGAGCGCCTCCTGGCGTCGTGGGCCTCACAAGTCCCTGCGCACTCCGTTAACAGATTCGACACCATGAAGGGGCATGGCCGCAAGAGCGGGATCGCTTCACTGCTCGCTAGTGCGGCCCTCCGGCTCCGCCCGGCATGCCGGCTTTGATCAGGTCCATGACCGAGGAGTCGGCCAAGGTGGTGACATCCCCGATGGGCCTGTCCTGCGCCACATCTTTGAGCAGCCGCCGCATGATCTTGCCGGACCGGGTTTTGGGCAGCTCGGCGACCACCATAATCTGCCGGGGCCGGGCTATTTTGCCGATTTCCTTGGCCACATGTTCCCGCAACTCCTGCACGACCTCCGGTCCGCCGTCGCCCGCCTCGCTGCGCAGGATGACGAAGGCGACGATGGCCTGCCCGG
>NZ_JBNHHB010000508.1:0-1174 GCF_059091905.1 Arthrobacter sp. Dra40 | reverse complement strand
TCGCTTTGGTTGAACGGTTCCTCGCTGGTGAGACTGCCCCTGATCTCGCAGCAGAAGTCAGCTTGTCGTCGCCTCGCCTGCTCGAAACGTGGGTACGAGCATATCGCCGGGAGGGTGCGGATGCGTTGCGTCCCAAGCCTAAAGGCAGACCCAGGAAACCTGATGTGCCCCCGCCCGCGGAGTTGTCCGAGGTGGAGCGGTTGCGGCGCGAGAACGAACGGTTGCGGGCTGAAGTGGCCTACCTGGGAAAATTGCGGGCCTTGAGGGCGCAGGAACGACGGTGAAGGTTCAGGCCATCATCGCTCTCAAGGCTGACTTTCCCCTACCCGTTCTGCTGCAGGTCGCCGGCCTCGCCCGGTCAACGTTCTATTATCACCAGGCCCGCCTCCAAGCCCCGGATCCGAACAAGGAACTCAAGACGGCAGTCGCGGAAATCTTTGCGAAGAACCATGGCAGATACGGGCACCGCCGCATCCACACTGAACTGGTCAAGAAGGGCTGGACGATCGCGAAGAAGACCGTGCTGAAGCTGATGCGTTCCCTGCGGCTGGTTTGCAAAGTCCGGCGAAGGAAGCGCTACAACTCCTACCAGGGCGAGCAGGGCGCCGTGGCCCCCAACCTGCTGAACCGGGAGTTCGAAGCCGATGCCCCGAACCAGAAGTGGGTCACGGATGTGACCGAGTTCAGCGTCGGAGATCGGAAACTCTACCTCTCGCCGGTCATGGACCTCTTCGACCGGCAGATCATCTCCTACACACTGGGCCCGTCTCCAAACCTGGAGCTCACCAACACCTCACTGCGTCAAGCTCTGACAACGCTCTCCTGCGGCCAGAATCCGCTCGTGCATTCCGACCAAGGTTTCCAGTACCAGCACCTCTCCTGGCGGAAGCTTCTGCAGAACGCCGGCGCCGTCCAGTCGATGTCCCGCAAGGGCAACTGCTATGACAACGCCGTGATGGAGAACTTTTTCGGACACCTCAAGGAAGAGCTCTTCCACCACGTTCGATTCCTCAACATCGAGGCGCTGCAGTCCGCACTGCATGAGTACGTGCATTGGTACAACACCGAAAGAATCTCAACAAAGCTCAAGGGCCTGAGCCCGGTGCAATACCGTGCTCAGGCCCTCGCCGCCTAGGCTCTTATTTAGCCAGTCCAACTTTCGGGGCCCAGTTCA
>NZ_JBNHHB010000507.1:0-1175 GCF_059091905.1 Arthrobacter sp. Dra40 | reverse complement strand
ACTGTGCCGCAGCCCTCCGGGGTCCGCGGGGCCAGGTGTATGAGCCGCTGCGTCGCAGCTCGCCCCGGATCCACGACAGCGTCAGGCGGCACACCTGTTCTTTAACCAACGCGCCTGCCCTACGGCTCAAGGCAAAACGGCGCGGGGTATCGTCCGCCTGCACCGGCTGGACCAGCCCGGACCGCCGGCCCAGACTGATGCAACGCATCATGAAGCCGACGGACAACTCCTGAGGGGGCCGCTGGCGCATGTGGGCGATGACGGTGTCTGCGGCGTGCGCGCCCATCGGCAGGGCCACCGCGCAGCCCATCCGCAGGTGCGCGGCAACCGTGTCCTGCGCGCGAACGGCATCTCCAGCGCCGACAATCTCCGGGTACTCGGGGCAGCTCAGCGTGGAGTCGACGAGCAGCCTGCCGTGGGCATCGGTGGCCAGGCGGCTGGCTTTGGCAAGGCCGGACGGGGTGAAACCGGCCGTCCAGACCGTGCAGTCCGAGTCCAGGGCGGTGCCGTCCGAAAGGATGATGCGCTGCCCGTCCGCCCGGTCCACGCGGGTTCCGTCCCTGACCTCGACGCCGAGGTCCCGGAGCTGTGCAAGCAAGGCCCGGCGGCCGCCGCCGGACAGGTCCGCCCCTGTCTGCCCGTTCGAGACCAGCCGCACCTTTGACCGCGGGAGCGCCGCGGCAATTTCGGCGGCTGCCTCGATGCCGGTCAGGCCTCCGCCGATAACGCTAACGACGGCGTCCGGAGCAAGCTGCTTCAAGGCGCGCTGCAGCCGCTCGGCCGACTGGGTGTCCTGCAGGGTGTAGCCGCCGGATCCCCTCGGGACGGCTTGGCTGGTGCTGCCGGGCGCGTAGATCAGGAAGTCATAGTGCAGCGCGGGCCGGTCGTCGTCGAAGTGGACGGTCCGCATACGCGGATTGATCCGGCAGGCGCGGCCGACCACCAGGGTGGCGTCCGGATGCAGCAGCGATTGCATCGGAACAGACGCCGATGTCCGGCCGCCCGCCGCGACCTCGTGCAGCCGTATCCGCTCCACGAAGTCGGCCGAGGGGTTGACCACTGTCACGCACGCCGTGCCTGACAGATCCTTGCTGCCGGCCAACCGGTTTGCCGCCATGACTCCGGCGTAGCCTGCCCCGATAATCACTATCCGATGCTGTGTAGTCACTGCGGAC
>NZ_JBNHHB010000506.1:0-1179 GCF_059091905.1 Arthrobacter sp. Dra40 | reverse complement strand
ACGTGTCCACCGACTCGTTGGTTGTGGAGGCCACCGGCACCGCCGATAAGCTCGAGGCCCTGCTAGCAGTGCTGGAGCCGTTTGGCATCCGCGAAATTGTCCAATCCGGAACGCTGGCCATTGGCCGCGGCTCCCGCTCCATGAGCGACCGCGCGCTGCGTTCCGCCTGATTCCTTTCCACGAAACCCCCAACAGGAGAAACCCAAAGTGACTGAGCTGTATTACGACGACGACGCCGACCTCTCGATCATCCAGAACCGCAAGGTCGCTGTCATCGGTTACGGCAGCCAGGGCCATGCGCACGCCCTGAGCCTGCGCGACTCCGGCGTCGACGTCCGCGTTGGCCTGGCCGAGGGCTCCAAGTCCCGCGCCAAGGCCGAGGCAGAGGGCCTGAAGGTCCTCTCCGTCGCCGACGCTGCCGCCGAGGCCGACGTCATCATGATCCTCACCCCGGACCAGGTCCAGGCCAAGGTCTACGCCGAATCCATTGCCGACAAGCTCGAAGAGGGCAACGCCCTGTTCTTCGGCCACGGTTTCAACATCCGCTACGGCTTCATCCAGCCGCCGGCCAACGTCGACGTCGCACTGGTCGCCCCGAAGGGCCCGGGCCACATCGTCCGCCGCGAGTTCGAAGCCGGCCGCGGTGTCCCGGACCTGATCGCCATCGAACAGGACTACACCGGCAATGCCAAGGCGCTGGCCCTGTCCTACGCCAAGGGCATCGGCGGCACCCGCGCCGGCGTCATCGAGACCACCTTCACCGAAGAAACCGAGACCGATCTGTTCGGCGAGCAGGCCGTGCTCTGCGGCGGCGCGTCGCAGCTGGTGCAGTACGGCTTCGAAACGCTGACCGAGGCCGGCTACAAGCCGGAGATCGCCTACTTCGAGGTGCTGCACGAGCTCAAGCTGATCGTCGACCTGATGGTCGAAGGCGGCATTGCCAAGCAGCGCTGGTCGGTCTCCGACACCGCCGAGTTCGGCGACTACGTCTCCGGCCCGCGCGTGATCACCCCGGAGGTGAAGGAAAACATGAAGGCCGTCCTGGCCGACATCCAGAACGGCTCCTTCGCCAAGCGTTTCATGGACGACCAGGCCAACGGCGCCAAGGAATTCCTGGAGCTGCGCCAGAAGGGTGAAGACCACCCGATCGAGGCCACCGGCCGCGAACTGCGCAAGCTG
>NZ_JBNHHB010000505.1:0-1205 GCF_059091905.1 Arthrobacter sp. Dra40 | reverse complement strand
ATGCCGGCAATGCCGCCGAGGAACGGCGAACCGCTTTCAGCTACATGCGCGGAAGGCTGGGTGCGACGCCGGCAGGCGGCGACGGTTCACAGACCGCCACGTTCTACCAGCGGCCCGGCGCCACGTGGTCGGCGGTCTGTCTGACATTCGACAACGCCTTGGGCCAGACCACCAGCCTGGCCGTGCTGCTCGACCTGCCCGCCAATGGCACCGAACACAATGTCGGCCGCTTCTATGCCCTGCACCATAAGGCGCTCGACATTGATGCCTTGGAAACCGGCATGCTCGGCCGGTTCACCAAGACCTCGCTTGAGGCCCTGATGCCCGGGAGCCAGGTTTTTGATTCGCACAAGGCTTTTGCAGAACGCTTCCGGCAGGCGCTGGGCATTGATCAGGAAAAGGCCTTCGGCTTGCTGCGGACTCTGCAGACCGGGAAAGGCCTGGGCGGGACCGTCAACGACTTCTTCCGCAACCACGTGCTGGACACGCCCCGAACGCTGGCCGCAGCCGAAGAAGCCGTGGAGGACTTCAGCCACCTCAGCAGCATCAGGCGGCAACTGGAGCGCGCCCGCCAGCAGCGGGACCTGCTGGCCCCCGTGCCTGCGCTCCACCAGCAGCTACGGAAGGCCCAGTCCCAGCTCGACCGCAACCGGGCCGTGACCGATGAGGCACTGCCGCTCTACCGGCGCCGCCTGGCGCGGGACTGCCACAACCGGCACATCGACCGGCTGGAAGCGGAAGCAACGGCAGCTGCCGGGGCCCTCTCAGCGGCCGAAGCGGCGCGGGCAGAGCTCAAACAGAAGGCGGCACAGCTGACGGCGCGGTACGGCAGCGAAGGTGGCGCCGCCGTCGCGACCTTGGAACGGGAACTGGCCGCGGCCCAAGCCGAGCTGCGGGCCCGTCAGTCAGTCGAAGACGCTTTCCGGGCAGAGCTGGAGACCGCAGCAATCGACGCCGATTTCAGCCCGGGCGGTGTCGCGGCTGCCCGCAGCCGTGCCGCCGTGCTGGCCAAGGAGCTGGCCAAAGAGGCCGAATCCGCCCGCGAACGCAGCAACGATGCGCAAGGCGAAGCGTGGGCCTTGAAGGGCCGGATCCGTGCGCTGGAGGACGAAATCGAGTCCTTCCGCCGCCGTACCAGCAACATCCGCCCGGACAGCCTGGAAAGGCGACGGCAGCTCCGCGATGACCGTGGTCAGGCCGCGCTC
>NZ_JBNHHB010000504.1:0-1228 GCF_059091905.1 Arthrobacter sp. Dra40 | reverse complement strand
GACGTCCCCGGCGGCCTGCAGCACCAACCCCAAAGCGCCGGCCCGCAGCAGCCGGGCACTGGTCGGTTTTCGACCGGCGGCGCGGAACAGCAGCGCCGCACCCGCCGCCGCGGCTACGGCACTGCCGGCCAGCATGCCGGGGCGGGCGACGACGGCGCGGTGCCAGGCCGCCAGCGGACCCTTGCCTTCCGCCGGGGTGCTGGCCAGTTCAAGCAGTGCTTTGCCGAGCGACTGGACCGGGATCGTGTCCATCCCCGGGACGTGGCCGGGCTGAAGCGAACCTTCGGCAAGCCGCGCGGCGATCGGCGGCAGTTGCAGCAGTTGGCCGGCGCGGGCGAGGATCCCCGGCTCGTCCGGTGAGGCCATGAGCTCCTGCAGGCTTTCGACAGCGACCGGCTCCATCCCGAGGACATCGCTCAGCCGCTGTGTGTCGGGCCCTTCCGGATGCACGATCCGGCCCAGCAGCCGTAGCGCCTCCGCGTCCGCGCGTGAGGCCGAGGGAAACGGCTTGGCGGGAGCCTCCCACGCATGCCAAAAGCTGGTGTCCGGATCGTTCCGGGTTCCGGGCAGCCAGGCCTCAACGGCACGGAAACCGTCCAAGTCCATCAGCGCTACGATCGGCTTGGCAGAGGCCGGCCAGTTGTAAAGGCCGGGGGCCGCTTCACCGTAAACCAACACGATGCGCTCCCCGGGGTCAGTCCCGTCCGAATGACCTGGCTCGGGTTCCAGGACGTGGATTTCCACTCCGTTGAGCGCGCCGAACATCATCAGGTCCTCCCTGCGGAACTTGCCCACCAGCACGGTGCGCAGCTCGGCAGGGTCGGGGGCTTCGAGTTCTTCGGCGTCGTCCGGTTCCGGCACGGCGTCCACTTCCAGGGCCGCATCCGGTGCGGGCGCCTCGTATTCGATGCCGTCGATTTCCACCGCTGCGCCTAGATCGGCGGAGAGGCCGCGGACCAGGGCTGACACGTCGGGCCCCGGCACCGCCTTGCCGGCGGGATCCAGTACGGCGGCGCGCTGCTCCGCGTTCACCGCCAGCAGGACCGAGACCACACTGTCGCCTGCCTGCGGCGCACCTCCGGCAAACGCACCCAGCAGCGAGCGGTCGGAGAGCTGCTGCTGCAGAGCGGCCACGCCCGCCTCATCCAGCGGCCACGGCCACCACAATTGCCCGGACGCCGGTTCCCAGCCTGTTTGGTTCATAGCTCAACGCTAGCAACCTCTGATC
>NZ_JBNHHB010000503.1:0-1245 GCF_059091905.1 Arthrobacter sp. Dra40 | reverse complement strand
CTCGGGTAATCTGCCGAACGCCTTCTTCAGAAGAAGACCGCTTCCCCGTGAGGAAGCAAGACAACTTTACACAAAGAACGGCCCAAGAATCGAATCGAGTCCGGTGACGGCTACAAACCCCGGGAAATCCGCTCCTGCATCTGACCGAGGAACCGCTCCGCCTGCTCGGGTGTGACCAGGTGCATCTGCACCGCTTGGTCCATTTCCCGGCGGATGCCGTCCAATCGGTTCGCAGGTGCCATGCCGAACCCGTCCGCGGCAGCGTGCGATGTTCCGCCCGCAGCTGCCGTCTTGCCGCTTTGGCCGAATTCTCTGCCATCCGGTACCCCCGCATGGTCCTTTCGTTGTTCACGCTCCACCTCTTCAGCGTCGCGACACACCAAGGCGGCAGCCCCGGCCGCCAGGGCCGGCGCTTGGACCGACGACGGGGAGGTGCCGGCGGCAGAGGCCGGTGCCGATCCCATCACAACCATCGTGGCGACGGCCGTTGCCGCCAGAAAGGAACCTGCCGCGGCTCTCATCGAGGTGACTATGTACCGCGGGCGGGATCCCATATGTGCTGCTCCTGTGAATTGCTGGCTGATACAACACTGAGATCCTTGCGGACGGGGATGAAGGAACGGTGGATGAATCCTGCGCACACGCTGGGAGATCCGCCCCGCGGAGGTGCAATTCAGTAGGCTGGTGGCAAGACACACAGGCCCAAGCACAGGAGGAACCATGGCCAGCGATTCTTCATTCGACATCGTCAGCAAGGTGGACAAGCAGGAAATCGCCAATGCTTTGAACCAGGCGCAGAAGGAAATTGCCCAGCGCTACGACTTCAAGGGCGTCGGAGCCGAGGTTGACTTCAGTGGCGAGAAGATTCTGATGAAGGCCAACTCAGAGGAACGCGTCAAGGCAGTTCTGGACGTTCTCCAGTCGAAGCTCGTCAAGCGCGGCATCTCGCTGAAGTCCCTGGACTCCGGCGAGCCATTCGCCTCGGGCAAGGAGTACCGGATCGAGGCCGGCATCAAGGAGGGCATCGCCCAGGACCAGGCCAAGAAGATCTCGAAGATCATTCGCGATGAAGGCCCCAAGGGCGTGAAGGCCCAGATCCAGGGTGACGAACTCCGCGTCACCTCCAAGTCCCGCGATGACCTGCAGGAAGTCATTTCACTGCTCAAGGGCTCCGACTTGGACGTCGATCTGCAGTTCATCAACTACCGGTAGCCGAAGGCATAAGGCTGGTCAAAACATGGCTGA
>NZ_JBNHHB010000502.1:0-1254 GCF_059091905.1 Arthrobacter sp. Dra40 | reverse complement strand
GGGACTGCCCCGGGTTTCGTTGACTCTCGGGGTTGATGGTTTCTAAGCGGCTTGAAGGCCGGTTTCGATTGTCTCAAATTCGAGGGGTGTGAGGCGGCCAAGGGTCCGCTGACGGCGCCGGCGGTGGTAGGTCTTCTCGATCCAGGTAACGATGGCCAGGCGCAGTTCCTGCCTGGTGGACCAGCGCCGCCCGTCCAGGACGTTCTTTTGCAGCAGGGCGAAGAACGATTCCATGGCGGCATTGTCGCCGCAGGCGCCGACCCGTCCCATCGATCCGATCAGTTCGCTGCTCTTGAGTGTCCGCACGAACACTGTGGAGCGGAACTGGGATCCGCGGTCGCTGTGCACCACAGTTCCCTGCGGCGACCTCAATGCGACGGCATTGCGCAGCGCGGAGACGGCCAGGGAGGCCTTCATCCGGGAGTCGATGGAGTATCCGACGATCCGGTTGGAGTAGACGTCCTTGATCGCGCAGAGGTAGAGCTTTCCCTCGTCGGTGCGGTGTTCGGTGATGTCCGTCAGCCACAGCTCATTCGCGGCGGAAGCGGTGAAGTTCCGGCCGACCAGATCGTCGTGGACCGGCGGGCCGGCCTTGCGGGTCAGTCCCCGCTTCTTGGCGAAGACGGACCAGATGCGCTGGCTGCTGCACAGCCGCTGCACCCGGTTCTCGCCGGCGCTGATGCCCAAAGCGGGCAGTTCGTCGGCGATGAACCGGTACCCGAATGCCGGATCATCGGCATGAATATTCAGGGCGGCGTTGATCAGATGGGCATCAGCCCAGTCCCGGTCGGAGACGGGGTTGGCCTTCCATTTGTAGAAGGCCTGCTTGGAGAAACCCAGCACCCGGCAGGTCACCGCGACGGGGATTCCGTCGGCGGCAAGGTCGAGGACCAGCGGGAATTTCATTTTGGGGGAAGTTCCCTCGCGAAGAACGCCGCGGCCCGGCGCAGGATCTCGTTCTCCTGCTCCAGCAGCCGGATCCGTTTCTTCGCGTCACGCAACTCCGCTGCTTCCTTCTCCGTCACGCCAGGGCTGACGCCGTCCTCGATGTCAGCCTTCTTTAGCCAGTTATGCAGGGTCGCCTCGGAAATTCCGAAGTCCTTGGCGATCTGCGCCAGCGGAGCTTCATGCTTCCGCGCCACGGCGACGACATCGCGGCGGAACTCGGCGGGATAGGGCTTGGGCACAGGAACATCCTTCCTGCAAGGAATGAATCCTCACAAGTCAGGAGTCAACTGAATTGGGGGCAGTCCC
>NZ_JBNHHB010000501.1:0-1255 GCF_059091905.1 Arthrobacter sp. Dra40 | reverse complement strand
TCACCTGGGCATCGGCGAGCAAGTCGCCGGCCAGGCCAGCCAGATCGTCGGGGCCAGGGGGCTGTACAGGGCGTGCGGCGGAGCTGCCGGGCGCCGACGTGGCAGCATTTTCGGGGGCAGCAGGGGACCCGGACGGCCAGGTGGTGGTGAGCTTCAGCAGACCCGCCTGGCTGCGGAGCAGCTCAGCGGTGGGGGAGGCGCCGTCGTCGTCATGTTCCTCAAAGGCCGCTGCCAGGCTCTCCAGACCGGCCACAGCGTCCAGGCGTGCCTGCTCGGTGGTGCCGGGGGGCGGAGCCGAACCGGTGATGCTCGCCACCACGGTGCCTGAACTGACCACGACCGCTGCGGTGAGCAGCAGCAGTGGCGCCCGCCGCCACGCCCGGGATGACGCGGCCTGCTTGCTGCCTTGGCGCCTTGAAGTAGATCCCACAACTGACGATGATGTCACGGGTTCACCGTCCCCTGCACCGGCGGGGGACGGTACTGGCCGCGGAAAGCCACCAGCCACGGTAAAGTCGCTAGTCTAGAAAGTGAGACTTACCAGTATAGGGAGGCAGCATGGCCCAGCGGCGCGATCACAGCGGCGTGCCCACTACCGGAGGGACATCCGGTACCGACACGTCCGCGGAGGCCGCACGCCTGAAAGAGCTGCTGGAACCAGCCGTGGCCGCCCACGGGCTGTTCCTTGAGGATGTGGAGATCCGCCACGCCGGGTCACAGCGAACCCTTCATGTCATTGTGGACCTGCCCGAGGACCAGTCCGGCGGCGTTGGGCTCGACGCCATCGCCGAGGTCTCGCAGACTGTCTCCAAGACGCTGGATGAGGACCCCAAGGACGACGGGCGGCCCTACAGCCTGGAGGTCTCTTCGCCGGGGCTCAGCCGTCCGCTGACCCAACCGCGCCACTGGCGCCGGAACACGGGCCGGCTGGTCAAGGTCAAGCTGGTGGCGGGCGAAGACGTCTCCGGCCGCCTGCTCGAGGTCAGCGAAACCGGCGTCACCGTACGGCCGGAAGACGCGCCGAAGAAGGGCATGAAGGCCCGCCCCGGCGAACCCGTGCACCTGGACTTTACGAACATCCGCGCCGGCAAGGTCGAAGTGGAGTTTGCCCCGTTGGACGATGAAATGGCTGCTGCCGAGTCCAACGGTGAGCTGGAAAACGAGGAGGAGGCCTGAGATGGATATCGATATGAGCGCCCTGCGGCTGCTTGAGCGCGAACGCGAAATTCCGCTGGACCTGCTGATCCCCACGATC
>NZ_JBNHHB010000500.1:0-1256 GCF_059091905.1 Arthrobacter sp. Dra40 | reverse complement strand
ATATGTCTACTGAGGCTGCATTCTCCAGGATGAGTTTTCCTGAGCTGAACACCGGCGCCGGGACTTTCGCCAAGTTGGCCTACACCGAACTGCGCAGCGACGAATCGCAGGAGCGGGCGTTCGAACAGGCCAAGGTCCGCGGGCATGCGGCCGGCTACACCGCGGGCATGCGCGAAGGCTCCGAGATGATGCGCGAACGCCAACTGGCGATGGAGCAGGACCACGCCGCCCTGATGGCGGACGCCCGCGCCCGCGTGCAGCAGTCGGTAGCCGCGCTGGCGGCCGCCACCCGTGCGCTGGAAGAGCGGACGGCGCCCGTGCTGGCCGCCGCCCAGGACACGTTGGCCGCCGCGGCCATGGAGCTGGCGGAAGCCATCCTGGGCCATGAACTGTCCGACGGCGAAGCCTCCGCACGCGCTGCCCTCACCCGGGCGCTGGCCGGGGTGGACGCCTCGCGCGTGCACACCGTCCGGATGAACCCGACCGACTTGACCATGCTCCCGCCGGAGACGCGGAAGCATGCGGGCGTGAGCTTCAGCCCCGATTCCTCGCTCGCACCCGGGGACGCGGTCACCGAGTTCGCCGACGGCTTCCTGGACGCACGGATCAGCACCGCGCTCTCCCGGGCCAAGGCCGCACTGTTGGAGGCCAGGCAGTGACCGCCGTGGCGTGGCGCCCACGCGCCGACCGGTTTGCCGGCGCGCTGGCCGCAGCCCGCCCCGAGCGCTTCGGGACGGTGTCCTCGGTGGTGGGCCTCGGCGTCGAAATCGCCGGTCTGGACTGCGCCATTGGCGACTTGGTGCTGATCGGCGAGGGCCAGGGCGTGGAGGCGGAAGTGGTGGCGACCAACCGGGACGGCATCCGCTGCATGCCCTTGGGACGGCTGACCGGAATCAACACCGGCACCCCGGCCAAAGCCAAGGGCACCCCGGTGCTGGTGCCCACCGGAAACGGGCTGTTCGGCCGCGTGTTGGACGGCATGGGCCGGCCGATCGACGGCAAAGGACCGCTGGTCTTCGACGCACTGGTGCCGCTGGACAACGACACTCCGTCCGCGATGCACCGGGCCCGCATTGATACCCCGCTGCAGCTGGGTGTGCGCGTACTGGACACCCTCACCACCGTGGGCAAGGGCCAGCGCATGGGCCTTTTTGCCGGCTCCGGCGTGGGCAAGTCCTCGCTGCTGTCCATGATCGCCCGCGGCACCGACGCCGAGGTCTCCGTGATCGCGCTGGTGGGGGAGCGCGGGCGTGAAG
>NZ_JBNHHB010000499.1:0-1258 GCF_059091905.1 Arthrobacter sp. Dra40 | reverse complement strand
CTGGATCGGTTCAGCATCCATAGGCTGGTTCTACGTGCCGGCCCTGCTTGCCTCAGCCGGTGCCCTCCTAATCCGGCCAGCAGAGAGACATACTGCGTCGTCTTGAGGCAGTCCCCTGATGCGCCTTCTTCTTATCTGGTGACGTTGATTTCGATGCTGTACTCGGGGCAGGAACCTCCATCGCGGCAGTCGTCCATGGGGCTGCCGGCGACGTGTATGGTCATCTTCCCCGGCGGGGTGTCTGCAGGAATCGTGAACGGCTGGCTAAAAGACCCATCCGGTTTGACTGCCGTTATGACCGGCTGGCCCACGATTCCGTGCTCATCGATGATTTGCAGTGAGTATGTCTTAGAAGCCGGGTACCCCAGATCGCAGCTGGCAGCCCCTGCAGATACCGTGAGCATTCCTCCAGCTTCGACCGATTCCCTGTCGATCCTGAGCACGGCAGGACCGCAGTCGTTGGTGCAGGAGGTAAGGGCAACCGCCGCAAGGACTGCAGAGACGGCGACGCCAGGAACCCTGTGCCTCCAAAACATTTCCAACACCTCCAGATTGCACGCTGTGTCTGAACTCTAGTGTTGAACGTGGGGATAGCCCCGTATGCGGGCGGTCTCGCACCCGCCTGCTCTCCGGCGTATCAGCGCAGCTAACGACCTCGCTCCCGTTCTAGCCGCTCTCGCCTTGCTGCCAATGCGAGCGGCAATGTGACGAGCATGCCTAACGCGGCGAGGACCCCCATGACCAAAAGCGGACTAAGGCCTGAAGGAATAGCAATCAGTCCACCAATAAAGACCGATGCGAAGAGGCCTGCCCAAGCAAACCGCGTATACCGCTTTGCTGCAGGCCCGGGCATGGGTGATCCTTCCATGCGCCAAGCATGAGGGGGTGGGGGCAACCCGTCAACGGCGCGTGGCCGTGCCCGCCCGTACATGGCGACCAAGGAAGCGTACGGGTATTCACCGTGACGAGGTGGGAGGTCATTTCTGGGGCTGCACCGCCGTGTCGCTCTTCAGGACAAGCCCCAATGACTCGCACACCTTTTCGTCCCCGGGGATGACTGCGGCACGACCGTCTTTGAGCACGCATACAGTCAATGGCTCAGGAACCGGGTAGGAAAAGCTGGGGTCATGCAGGTCTGGATGTGCGGCGCCGTCAGGATCATCCGGGTCCAACCCATGCTGGGCCCAAACATCGCGGCACACGGACAGAGCGTCTTCGATCATCACTGTGCTGTCCGGCCGCTCTGCGGTGCTCGGAA
>NZ_JBNHHB010000498.1:0-1259 GCF_059091905.1 Arthrobacter sp. Dra40 | reverse complement strand
CAGCTGGCAGAGCGCCTGGTTGTGGTCCAGGAGGTCGCGGGTTCAATCCCCGTTACTCACCCCGAAGGTCCGGTAAAAGCCGGAGAGCAGAGCCGTCCCGGAAGTCGGGACGGCTCTTTGCATGTCCGGCAGCGACGACCGAGCGACCCGCGTGGGATTGTGGGCGCCGTACACAGGCTGTAGGCGCTGTCCTGAGCGAAGGAGAGAAATGACTGTCCGCCCTGTCACCATCACCGGCGAACCGGTGCTGCACCGCCGGGCCGTCGAGGTGGAGAATTTCGATGCCGAACTCCGGGGAATCATCCACGACATGTTCGAAACGATGGACGAGGCCCACGGTGTGGGGCTCGCCGCTCCTCAAATCGGTGTGGGGCTGCGCATTTTCACCTACGAGTTTGCCAACGACGATGACGTCCCGCAGCGGGGAGTGCTGGTGAACCCCACTTTGGTGCTCGGCAAGGTTTCCGGCGCGGAACCGGATCCGGACGACGAAATCGAAGGGTGTCTCTCTGTTCCCGGGCACAGCTATCCCCTCAAACGGGCCGAATGGGCCCGCGTGCGGGGATTCGATGCGGACGGCAACCCGGTGGATTTTGAGGCCACCGGATGGTTCGCCCGCGTGATGCAGCATGAGTACGACCATTTGGACGGCAAGCTGTACGTCGACCGGCTTAATGACCGGTGGGGCAAACGAGCCCGGAAGAATATCAGGAAAGAAGGCTGGGGCGTCCCCGGCAACACATGGCTGCCGGGAGTCGATCCAGACCCGTTCGGCCATTGACCGAGCACCGCTCGTCGGGGCCGGGGTCCAATCCCCCAAAAGGTCGGCGGATCCTGCTCAGCTGTCGGTGAAGCCGGACCGGTGGTCCTTTTCGCAGCGATGCAGGTCCTCAAGCGCAATGTCCCGAAGCCGCTTGAGCTCAGCCACACGCTTCTCCGTTACATTCCCTCTGGCGTAGGCGTCCCGCGCCGCACTCAGCAGCCGCTCGGCCTCCTTGTGGTTGACCTGCGCCCGTTCCCACCGCGTCATCTCTACCATGCGGCCATTGTAGGAACGGGCACGAGGCAAAAGCCATAGTGGCGGAGCCTTGAGGACCGCCCCACTGCCCCGGCGGTCTCCTCGGAGGGACCGGGCGTTAAAGGCAGGAGCCGGCGGCATCCATGCCGCCGGCCCCTCCGTCAACATTTCTGAGTCAGACGGCTCAGACGGTTTGCGCCACCGGCTCCAGCACTGCCGGGAAGATCTTCGGGTTGACGCC
>NZ_JBNHHB010000497.1:0-1272 GCF_059091905.1 Arthrobacter sp. Dra40 | reverse complement strand
CGGGAGCGGGTGTCACACTTCCTGTGACCAAATTCCCGCTGCGGCGGGCCCCGATGACGTGGAGAGAAAACATGGACGCCACTTCCGCGACGCCTGGACCGAAGAAAATCATCATGGACTGCGATCCGGGGCACGACGACGCCGTGGCGCTGCTCCTGGCCCACGGCAACCCGGACATCGAGTTGCTCGCCGTGACTACCGTTGTCGGCAACCAGACCCTGGCAAAGGTCACCAAGAACGCTCTGGCCGTGGGGACCATCGCCGGCATCACCGGTGTCCCGTTTGCCGCCGGCTGCGACCGCCCGCTGGTGCGCACCATCGAAACCGCGCCGGACATCCACGGCGAGTCCGGCATGGACGGCCCCGCGCAGCCGGAGTCCAGCATTGAACTGGACCCCCGCCACGCCGTTGATCTCATCATCGACACGATCATGGCGCACGAACCCGGCACCGTGACGCTGGTCCCGACCGGCGGCCTGACCAACATCGCGATGGCCGCCCGCAAGGAGCCGCGCATCGTCGAGCGGGTCAAGGAAGTCGTGCTGATGGGCGGCGGCTACCACGTGGGCAACTGGTCCGCCGTGGCCGAATTCAACATCATGATCGACCCCGAGGCCGCCCACATCGTCTTCAACGAGAAGTGGCCCGTGGTCATGGTGGGACTGGACCTCACGCACCAGGCGCTGGCCACCCCCGAAGTCGTCGAGCAGATCGAAGCCGTCGGCACCGGTCCGGCCCGCTTTGTCCGCGAACTGATGGACTTTTTCGCCCAAACCTACAAGGACGCACAGGGCTTCGACTACCCGCCGGTCCACGATCCGTGCGCCGTCGCCTACGTCATCGACCCCACGGTGATGACAACCCGCAAGGTCCCGGTCGACATCGAACTGCAGGGCAAGCTGACCCTCGGCATGACCGTCGCTGACTTCCGCGCCCCCGCACCGGCCGACTGCCACACCTCTGTGGCCGTGGATCTTGACCGCACCAAGTTCTGGAACCTGGTGACCGATGCGCTGGTCCGGATCGGCGAGGTAGACCTTGGCACAGCCGCCACCACAACAACGACGGCGGCACCCGCCTCCGCGGCGCCCGAGACGTCCGGGACGGCAGGGAAATGAGCACCCTTCTCCAAGAAGCCAAGGCAACCCGCGGCGGCACCACCGCCCTGATGGTCGCCCTGCTGACGGCCTGCGTGGCCTTCCAGCTCAATGCCTCCATGCTCAGCCCCGCCCTGGTCACCATGGGGGAGGAACTGCAGACCGACCAGGCCTC
>NZ_JBNHHB010000496.1:0-1280 GCF_059091905.1 Arthrobacter sp. Dra40 | reverse complement strand
ACCCGAGTATGTGCATGCTCAGTGCCACAAGCGCCCGGCGTGCCGTTAGCTTCTAAACCTCCTGAAGGGGACTCAATGACTGAGCAGACCGGTGCCAAGCTGCACTTCGATGGCGGCGAACTCGAACTTCCGCGGCTCAAAGCCGCCGAAGGCAACGACGGTTATGACGTTTCCAAACTGCTGAAGCAGACCGGCGCGGTCACCTTCGACCCGGGCTTCATGAACACGGCGGCTACCACCTCCGCCATCACCTACATTGACGGCGACGCCGGCGTGCTCCGCTACCGGGGCTACCCGATCGAACAGTTGGCCGAGCACTCAAGCTTCCTGGAAGTGTCCTACCTGCTGATCTACGGAGAACTGCCGACTCCCACGGAGCTGGAAGACTTCGACCACAAGATCCGCCGCCACACCCTGCTGCACGAAGAGCTCAAGGGCTTCTTCGGCGGGTTCCCGCGCGACGCCCACCCCATGCCGGTGCTCTCCTCCGCGGTGAGTGCGCTCTCGACCTTCTACCAGGATTCGCTGGATCCGTTCGATGAGAAGCAGGTGGAGCTCTCCACCATCCGCCTGATGGCTAAGCTCCCGGTGATCGCCGCCTACGCCCACAAGAAGTCCATCGGGCAGGCTCTGCTGTATCCGGACAACTCCATGAACCTGGTGGAGAACTTCCTCCGCCTGAGCTTCGGCCTGCCTGCCGAGCCCTTCGAGCTGGACCCGACCGTGGTCAAGGCGCTGGACCTGTTGCTGATCCTGCACGCAGACCACGAGCAGAACTGCTCCACGTCCACGGTGCGCCTGGTCGGCAGCTCCAACGCCAACATGTTCGCCTCCGTCTCTGCAGGCATCAACGCCCTGTTCGGCCCGCTGCACGGCGGCGCCAACGAGGCTGTGCTGAACATGCTCCGCCAGATCCAGGCCAGCGGCCAGGCCCCGGAGCAGTTCATGGAAAAGGTTAAGAACAAGGAAGAAGGCGTGCGCCTGATGGGCTTCGGGCACCGCGTGTACAAGAACTACGATCCGCGTGCCCGCCTGGTCAAGGCCACCGCGCACGAGATCCTGGGCAAGCTTGGCGGCAATGATGAGCTGCTGGACATCGCCATGCGCCTGGAAGAAAAGGCTTTGGCGGACGATTACTTTATCGAGCGCAAGCTCTACCCGAACGTCGACTTCTACACCGGCCTGATCTACAAGGCCATGGGCTTCCCGGAGAAGATGTTCACCGTGCTGTTCGCCATCGGCCGCCTGCCGGGCTGGATTGCCCAGTGGCGCGAAATGAT
>NZ_JBNHHB010000495.1:0-1286 GCF_059091905.1 Arthrobacter sp. Dra40 | reverse complement strand
AGTACGACGGCGGCGGACCGCTGGGGCATGGGGTCCTCCTTGCGCCCGGATTGGGACCGGCGGAAGCCGTCGGCCACCGAGAGCATCCAGGTTTCCGCGGCGGCTTTGGCAGCTGCGTAATTGGCGCCGGAGGCGGTAGGGGAGTCGGTTGCCGTGGCGGAGACGATGGACGCCCTGCCGGACGCAGAAGCCTCCAGCTGCGGATAGAACGCGCGGGTGGTGTTCCGCAGCGTAGTGATCAGCTGCTGGTGGAGGAAGTCCCAGTCCTCGTCCGACTGCCCGGCCAGCCCCTTGCCTCCGCGCCAGCCGCCGACCAAATGGAGCAGGCCGTCGGCGCCGCCGTGCTCCGCGGCGATGGTGTCGGCCAGGTTTTCCACCGCACCCCGATCGGCGAGGTCGCACTGGAAGGAGGCAACGGCGTCGTTATCCGCGTAGGCGGCGGCCAGCCGGTCCCGGTTGCTGCCCACCGCCAGCACCGTGGCGCCGACGCCGGTCAGGGCGGCGGTAACGGCGCGGCCGGAGGCACCTGAGGCACCGGCCACCACCACCTTCAAACCGGTGAGTGCGGCCGGGCCGGGCGTGGCGGCCAGCAGCTCTTCGGACCCGAGAGTGCCGCCGCCGCCGTGGTGCGCATCTGCCGCCATCTCAGGCCTGAGCCCCGGTGATGCCCGAGGTGGATTCGATCACGGGTTTCATCTTCCGCGAGAGGGCCTCGTAGAACATCGACAGCGGGAATTCGTCGTCCATCACCTGGTCCGTCAGCTCGCGCGGCAGCCCGGTCAGCGGCAGGGCGTCGGGGCCCTTGGCCCAGACCGAGGCCGGGTGCGGCGTGAGCGTCCGGGTCAGCATCTCGTAGGCAGCCAGCCAATGCGCCACCTTGGGCCGGTCGATGGAGCGCCAGTACAGATCCTCGATTTCCTGGCCCAAGGCCACGACGGCGTCTGCGACGTTCTCCCAGTCGAGAGAGAGCTTCCCGTCGGTCCAGTGCAGCACGCGGTGCTGGTGCAGCCAGGCGAACAGCAGCTGTCCGCCCAGGCCGTCATAGTTGCGCACCCGGCTGCCGGTGATGGCGAAGCGGAAGATCCGGTCAAAGATCACTGCGTACTGCACCAGTTGCGCATGCCGGCGGACCTCGTCGGAGGCCTTGGCGTCATGGGCCAGGCGCACGGACTCCCGGAAGGCGGTCAAATCGCAGCGCAGTTCCTCCAGCGAGTACAGGAAGTAGGGCATCCGCTGCTTGATCATGAACGGGTCGAACGGCAGGTCGCCGCGCATGTGCGTGCGGT
>NZ_JBNHHB010000494.1:0-1293 GCF_059091905.1 Arthrobacter sp. Dra40 | reverse complement strand
CGTTCCCGGTGGTCTTCCTCCCCGGTATGGCGCACGGGGTCTTCCCGCACCAGCGTTCCATGACCGACCCGAAGGAACTCGCCGAAGAGCGCCGGTTGGCCTACGTGGGCCTGACGCGCGCCCGGCAGCGGCTGTACCTGACCCGGTCCGAGTCGCGCAGCATGTGGGGCCAGAGCCAGTTCAATCCGGCCAGCCAGTTTATTGAAGAGGTCCCGGCCGAGCTCATCGAGTGGAAACGCGAAGGCACCGCCCACCCGATGTTTGCCTCGTCGGGCAGCTTCGGGTCCAGCCGCTACGGAGGCTCCCACTGGGGTGCCGGGACATCCGGCACCCAGGACATCAGCAACCTGCGCGGGTCCGCGCCCTCGATCACGAGTGCCAAGACCCGGGCGGGGCGCGTGCAGCCGCAGAAGGAAGTCATCGCGCTTGCCATCGGCGACAAGGTCAACCACACCAGCTTCGGCAACGGCACCGTCCTGGGCCTCGAGGGAGCGGGCGACAAGACAGTGGCCAAGGTGAAATTCGACGCCGGCGAGAAGCGGCTGCTGCTGCGGTATGCGCCGCTGACCAAAATCGCCTGACCCCACTGGGAGGTTCGCCACGTTCGTGCTGCTGCATTTGGCAGCGGCCTGACCCGGCGCTTACCGTTCTTATCCATGGATGGCGTGGACATTAGTACTCTGGAACGGCTGGCGACCCCCGCCTTTTGGCTCGATACCCCGCTGCGCGTGTCGCTGATCCTGTTGGGTGGATTCCTGGCGAATATGGTCCTGCGGATGGTGATTAAACGCGTCACCGGAAAGATCGCCGACGGCGAGACCGCCAAGCTGGATAAATTCGATCCCGCAGCGGTGCGCAAGAACAGCAAAGACCCGCGCTACTGGCTGATGCAGGATTCGCCGATCGCCGCGGTCCGCCGGGCCCAGCGTTCGAAGACGATCGGATCGGTGTTGCGTTCGATCACCACGATCGTGCTGGCCACCCTCACCGTCCTGATGGTGCTCACCGAGCTCGAGTTCAACCTTGGCCCCCTGCTGGCCAGTGCCGGTATTGCCGGTGTTGCCATTGGCTTCGGCGCCCAGACCCTGGTCAAGGACTACCTGTCCGGACTGTTCATGGTGGCCGAAGACCAGTACGGCATCGGCGACGTGGTCGATTTGGGCGAGGCTTCCGGCACAGTGGAGTCGGTCGGCCTCAGGGTCACCCAGGTGCGCGCCGTGGACGGCACGCTGTGGCATGTCCGCAACGGCGAGATCCTGCGCGTGGGCAACTCCTCGCAGGGCTGGGCGCGGG
>NZ_JBNHHB010000493.1:0-1293 GCF_059091905.1 Arthrobacter sp. Dra40 | reverse complement strand
TTAGTGGAACTGGCCCTCTTCGGTGGAGCCGACCAGTGCCAGGGTGCTGCCGTTGGGGTTGAGGGCAGTGGAGATGGTGTCGAAGTAGCCGGTGCCCACTTCGCGCTGGTGCTTGGTTGCGGTGTAGCCGCGGTCTTCGGCGCCGAATTCGCGCTCCTGCAGTTCGACGTAGGCGCTCATCCCGTCCCGGGCGTAGCCGTGGGCCAGGTCGAACATCGAGTAGTTCAGGGCGTGGAAGCCGGCCAGGGTGATGAACTGGAAGGTGAAGCCCATCGCCCCGAGCTCGCGCTGGAACTTGGCGATGGTCGCGTCGTCCAGGTGCTTCTTCCAGTTGAAGGACGGCGAGCAGTTGTAGGAGAGCATCTGGTCCGGGAACTCGGCCTTGACCGCTTCCGCGAACTTGCGGGCCAGCTCCAGGTCCGGGGTGCCGGTCTCCATCCAAATCAGGTCCGAGTACGGGGCGTAGGCCTTGGCCCGGGCGATGCACGGTTCAATTCCGTTGCGGACCTTGTAGAAGCCCTCCGGGGTGCGCTCGCCGGTGATGAACTCGCGGTCGCGCTCGTCCACGTCGGAGGTGATCAGCGTGGCCGCCTCCGCGTCGGTGCGGGCGATGATGACCGACGGCGTGCCGGCCACGTCGGCGGCCAGCCGGGCCGCGTTTAGCGTGCGGATGTGCTGCGCGGTGGGGATCAGCACCTTGCCACCCAGGTGGCCGCACTTCTTCTCGCTGGCCAGCTGGTCCTCCCAGTGCACGCCCGAGGCGCCGGAGGCGATCATGGACTTCATCAGCTCGTAGGCGTTCAGCGGGCCGCCGAAGCCGGCCTCGGCGTCGGCCACGATCGGCACCAGCCAGTCCTCGACCGTCTGGATGCCCTCGGAAAATTCGATCTGGTCGGCCCGCAGCAGCGCGTTGTTGATCCGGCGGACCACCTGCGGCACCGAGTTCGCCGGGTACAGCGACTGGTCCGGGTAGGTGTGGCCGGAGAGGTTCGCGTCCGCGGCCACCTGCCAGCCGGAGAGGTAGATGGCGCGCAGCCCGGCCTTGACCTGCTGCACCGCCTGGTTGCCGGTCAGGGCGCCGAGCGCGTTGGTGTAGCGGCCCTCGGCGGCTTCCTCGGTGAGCTGCTTCCATAGCTTCTGCGCGCCGCGCTTGGCCAGCGTGTGCTCTTCCTGGACCCGGCCGCGGAGGCGGACGACATCCGCTGCGGTGTAGTCGCGAGTGATGCCCTCCCAGCGGGAATCGGCGGCCCACTCGAGCTCCAGTGCCTTGGCCGCTTCCTCAGCGTTCATCGG
>NZ_JBNHHB010000492.1:0-1302 GCF_059091905.1 Arthrobacter sp. Dra40 | reverse complement strand
CGTATTCTTCGGCGGCCTGGGCCATCAGGCCCACATTGGGAACGGTGCCCATGGTGGTGGGATCGTAGGCTCCGTTGGCGCGGCAGTCGTCGATCACTACCTGGTAGATTCCGGCGTAGGAGCTGTCCGGCAGCACGGCCAGCGTGTCCGCTTCCTGGCCGTCCGGCCCCCACATGTGCCCGGAGGTGCGGATCATGGCCGGCATCGAAGCGTCCACGATCACGTCGGAGGGGACGTGCAGGTTGGTGATGCCCTTGTCGGAGTCGACCATGGCGATGGCCGGGCCCTCGTCCAGACCCTTGTCGATCAGCTCCTGGACGCCCTTGCGGTCTTCGGGGTCCAGCTCGGCCAATCCGTTCAGGATGGAGGCCAGTCCGTTGTTCGGGCTCAGGCCGGCAGCAGCCAGCTTGTCGCCGTAGGCAGCGAACAGCTCGGAGAAGTAAGCCTTGACCACGTGGCCGAAGATGATCGGGTCGGAAACCTTCATCATGGTGGCCTTCAGGTGCGCAGAGAAAAGCACGCCCTCTTCCTTGGCGCGGGCCACCTGGGCAGCCAGGAACTCGTCCAGCGCAGCGGCGCGCATCACGGTGCCGTCGATGACCTCGCCGGCCTGCACGGGGAAGGCATCCTTCAGGACCGTGACCGTACCGTCCTCGGCCACCAGCTGGATCTTGATCTTGTCGTCGGCGGGCATGACCACCGACTTCTCGTTGGAGCGGAAGTCATCGGCGCCCATGGTGGCTACGTTCGTCTTGGAATCGGCCGTCCAGGCACCCATGGAGTGCGGGTTCTTGCGCGCGTAGTTCTTCACCGACAGCGGCGCGCGGCGGTCGGAGTTACCCTCGCGCAGCACCGGGTTGACCGCGGAGCCCTTAATCTTGTCGTACCGGGCGCGGATGTCCTTCTCCTCATCGGAGGACGGATCGTCCGGGTAGTCCGGCAGGGCGTAGCCGTGGTCCTGCAGTTCCTTGATGGCAGCCTTCAACTGCGGCACGGAGGCGCTGATGTTCGGCAGCTTGATGATGTTGGCTTCGGGCTGCTTGGCCAGTTCGCCCAATTCGGCCAAGGCGTCGCCGATCCGCTGCTCCGGGGTGAGGTAGTCGCCGAAGACGGCGATGATCCGGCCAGCGAGGGAAATGTCGCGGGTCTCCACTTCCACACCCGCCGTGGAGGCGTAGGCCTCAACGATCGGCAAGAACGAATAGGTGGCCAGCATCGGCGCTTCGTCGGTGTGGGTATAGATAATCTTGGCCATGGGTGAGGCGTCTCCCTGCAAAAAGTGGGTCTTCAGTGTTTACTCAA
>NZ_JBNHHB010000491.1:0-1307 GCF_059091905.1 Arthrobacter sp. Dra40 | reverse complement strand
TGGAGAACCTCATCCTCGAAGAGGTGCCGGACATTTCCTACGAGGACATCGGCGGACTGGGCCCGCAGATCGACCAGATCCGTGACGCCGTCGAGCTCCCCTTCCTGCACCCGGACCTCTACCGCGAGCATGGGCTGAAGGCCCCCAAAGGAATTCTGCTCTACGGTCCTCCCGGCTGCGGCAAGACGCTGATTGCCAAGGCAGTGGCCAACTCGCTGGCGGCCAAAGCCATCGAGCGCAACGGGACGGACACGCGCAGCTACTTCCTGAATATCAAGGGCCCGGAGCTGCTGGACAAGTACGTGGGGGAGACCGAGCGGCACATCCGGCTGATCTTCGGCCGGGCCCGCGAGAAAGCGTCCGACGGCAGTCCCGTGGTGGTGTTCTTCGACGAGATGGATTCCCTGTTCCGCACCCGCGGCACCGGTGTCTCGTCCGACGTCGAAACCACCATCGTGCCGCAGCTGCTGTCCGAGATCGACGGCGTTGAAAAGCTGGAAAACGTGATTGTCATCGGCGCTTCCAACCGTGAGGACATGATCGACCCGGCTATCCTGCGCCCGGGACGGCTGGACGTGAAGATCAAGATCCACCGCCCGGATGCCGAGGCTGCGGCGGACATCTTCGCCAAGTACCTCACCACCAACCTTCCCATCCACGCCGAGGACCTGGCCGAGCATGGCCAGGACCGCAAGGCCACGATCGACGCGATGATCCAGCGCACGGTCGAGGAGATGTACTCCACGGACAAGTCGAACGAGTACCTCGAAGTCACCTATGCCAGCGGCGACACCGAAATGCTCTACTTCAAGGACTTCAATTCCGGAGCCGTGATCCAGAACGTGGTGGACCGGGCCAAGAAGAACGCCATCAAGGACCTGCTGATCAACCGGCAAAAGGGCCTGCGGATCGAACATCTGCTCAGCGCCGTGGTGGACGAGTTCCGCGAGCATGAGGACCTGCCCAACACCACGAATCCGGATGACTGGGCCCGGATTTCCGGCAAGAAGGGCGAACGGATCACCTACATCCGCACCATCGTGCAGGGCAAGGCCGGGCAGGAGGCCGGAAAGTCCATCGAAACGATGCCAAACACCGGGCAGTACTTGTGAGCGTTTATCGTGTGATGGGCTCGGAGACGGAGTATGGGATTCATGCTCCGGGTGAACCCCTGGCCAACTCCACGCTGCTCTCGTCGCAGGTGATCAACGCCTATGCGGCGACCATGCGCAAAGGGCTGGGGAACCTGGCCGGCACCCGGTGGGACTACACCGACGAGGAACCTTTGCACGACGCCCGCGGATTCG
>NZ_JBNHHB010000490.1:0-1317 GCF_059091905.1 Arthrobacter sp. Dra40 | reverse complement strand
ACCAGCTGGTCGGCGGTGAGCTGCTGGTGCGTGGTCGATCCCGGGTGCAGCACCAGGGTGCGGGCGTCGCCGATGTTGGCCAGGTGGCTGGCCAGTTGCAGCGACTCGATGAACTTCTGGCCGGCGGTGCGGCCGCCCTTGACGCCGAAGCTGAACACGGAGCCCACGCCCTTGGGCAGGTACTGCCGGCCCCGCTCGTAGTGCGGGTGCGCGGGCAGGCCGGCGTAGCTGACCCAGGAAACGCGTTCGTCGGCTTCCAGCCACTCGGCCACCGTCCGGGCGTTCGCCAGATGCTCGTCCATCCGCTGGGCCAGCGTCTCCACGCCCTGCAGCAGTTGGAACGCGGACTGGGCGGAGAGCGACGGGCCGATGTCGCGCAGCTGCTCGGACCGGAGCTTGGTAAGGAAACCGTACTCGCCGAAGTTGCCCCACCAGGAGACGTTGCCGTAGCTGGGCACCGGCTCGGTCATCTGCGGGAAGTTGCCGTTGCCCCAGTTGAAACGGCCGGATTCGACGACGACGCCGCCCAAGGTGGTGCCGTGGCCGCCGAGGAACTTGGTGGCGGAGTGGATCACAATGTCCGCGCCGTGCTCGATCGGGCGGATCAGGTAGGGCGTGCTCAAGGTGGCGTCCACGACCAGGGGGATTCCGGCGTCGTGCGCCACGGCAGCCAGGCCCGCCAGGTCCGCGATATCGCCGGACGGATTGGCCACGATCTCCGTGTAGACGGCCTTGGTGTTCTCCCCGATGGCCGCGGCGAAGTCGGCCGGGTCGGAGGAATCGACGAACGTGGTCTCCACGCCGAACCGGCGCAAGGTCACGTCCAGCTGGGTGATGGTCCCGCCGTAAAGCTTGGACGAGGCCACAATGTGGTCGCCTGCGCCGGCCAGGGCGGCGAAGGTGATGAACTCGGCGGCCATGCCCGAGGACGTGGCCACCGCGCCGATGCCGCCCTCGAGCGAGGCGATGCGCTCCTCGAACGCGGCGACCGTGGGGTTGCCGATGCGGGAGTAGATGTTGCCGTACTTCTGCAGGGCGAAAAGGTTCGCGGCGTCGTCGGTGTCCTTGAACACGAACGAAGTGCTCTGGTAGATCGGTACGGCCCGGGCACCGTGCTCGGCGTCGGGCGTGCCGCCGGCGTGCAGGGCACGGGTGCGGAAACCGAATGTGCGTTCAGCCATCAGGCAGCTCCTTCAAAACTGGGGTTCCCGGGCAATGACGGTCCGTAGCGGCGCGGGCGGGCGTCGTCCGGATCAAAGATTGCTTGCGCTCTCTCCATCGCTTCTGGCGGTAGCACCTTTCCGGTGGGCCGGATGG
>NZ_JBNHHB010000489.1:0-1333 GCF_059091905.1 Arthrobacter sp. Dra40 | reverse complement strand
GAAGTTGCCGCACATCTGGAAGAACGTGCCGTGCCGGACGGTCTTGCCGACCTCTTCAATGTCTGCGGTGCGGATGCACTTCTGTACGCTGGTGGCGCGCGGGTACGGCGGCGTCTCGCGGGCGGTCAGGTACGGGATGAACGGCACCATGCCGGCCACGGTGAACAGCAGCGAGGGGTCCGGCGACACCAGCGACGCCGAAGGAACCACGGCATGGCCCTTCTGTTCGAAGAAGTCGAGCCAGCGGCGGACAATCTCATGGGATTTCATGGTGCCTGTGTCTTACCTTCCGGGGTACAAAACGGCCCTGTGGACCGGTGCGTGGCGTGATGCCGCAAGAAAAACTTATCGCTTGCGGACGTCGTCGGCGGAATCAATGCCCAGGGCGAGGCGCAGATCGGTCTCGCGTTCGGCCATGCCGTCGCGGACGGCGTCGGCGAAGTTGGCGACGGAATCGGCCACCTGCCCCAGTGCACGGTTCAATCCCGCCGGGCCCAAGGCATCACGCGTTTGGGAGACCTTGCGTACGGCGAGCACGCCTATGGCCACGCCGGCCGCCATCCAGATCAATCGTTTCATGATTCCTCTTTCGCTCTTAGCGGCCGCGGCGGCGCTTGCCCTCGGGGGCGCCCTTGCCTGCGGAGGTGAGGGCGCTGCGCACGCCGTAGGAGAAAGCAGCCACCTTGATCAGGGGCGAGCCCAGGGTTGCCGAGACCAGCGAGGTCAAGGCGGACAGGTTCGCGGAAGCGTCGGAGACGTGGTTGGAGATCCCGTCGACCTTCCGGAGCTGTTCGTTCGTGGTGCTCACCGTCGTGGTGACTTCGCCGATCAGCGGCGTGGTGCCGTCGCTCAGTTCCCGGATGGCCTGGCGCAGTTCATCGAACACTTTGCCGAGCTTCCAGACCGGGATGGCCAGCAGGGCCACCAGCACCGCGAACACGCCCGCGGCGATCAGACCGGCGATATCTCCACCTGACATGGGCTCAAACGCTCCTATTTATTGGTTGACGGCGTACTCCGGTTCCGCGCGCAGCGTGGGCAGGCCATCGGCTGCGTGGGGGTTCCGGCTAACGACGGCGGGGCGCACCTTGTGCAGGCACCCTCCCCGCCACTGAACACCTTACCTACTGAACAGCCCGCGGCCGATGCCGCGGGCTGTTCTGCGCTGCCTCCGCGCACGGAGGCAGCATCTCGCAGGGGTGGTTCCTGAGGTTCTGAGGCCCCGGAACTACCGGCCTAGCGAGCGTAGTATTCGACCACCAGCTGCTCTTCGCAGGTCACGGGGACCTCGGAGCGCTTGGGGCGGCGGACCAGGCGGGCCTGCAGCTTCTCC
>NZ_JBNHHB010000488.1:0-1376 GCF_059091905.1 Arthrobacter sp. Dra40 | reverse complement strand
TGGCCGACATGAAGATCGAGCTGCCGGTCAACGCCCACCTGCCGCACGACTACGTGCCGGGGGAGCGCCTGCGGCTGGAGGCCTACCGGAAGCTGGCCCAGGCTGCCACCGGCGAAGCCATCGACGAAGTGGTGGCCGAGCTCACCGACCGTTACGGCGAACTGCCGGAACCGGTAGAGAATCTCGTGGCCGTGGCGCGCTTCCGGGTGCAAGCCCGTGCCGCCGGACTGACCGACGTGGCGGTGCAGGGCAACTTCATCAAGTTCGCTCCGGCCTCACTGCCGGAGTCCAAGGTAATGCGGTTGACCCGCATGTATCCGGGAGCGCAGGTAAAACCTGCGCTGGACTTCATCCTCATTCCCAAGCCCAAGACCGCACGGATCGGCGGCCGGGACCTGGCAGACCGGCAGATCCTGGAGTGGGCCCAGGGAGTCGTCGACGCGGTGTTCAAGGAGTAGCAGTCACCGCTGCGTTGCGTGCTACGCAGCGAGCGCCGCATAGCGGCCGTCAGCGTCGAGCAGGACCTCATGGGTTCCTTGTTCAACGATCCGCCCGGCTTCCAGGACCGCGATCTGGTCAGCATTGCGGACCGTGGAAAGCCGGTGCGCGATGGTGATGGTGGTACGGCCTGCCGCCAGCCGGTCGAACGCCTGCTGGACCGCGTGTTCGGTCTGCGTGTCCAGCGCGCTGGTGGCCTCGTCCAGCACCAGCACCGGGGGATTGCGCAGCAGGGTCCGGGCAATGGCGATGCGTTGCTTCTCACCGCCGGAGAAGCGGTGTCCCCTGGAGCCGACCATGGTGTCGTAACCGTCGGGCAGCGCCGCGATGAGGTCGTGAATCTGGGCGTCGCGCGCGGCCTGCTCGATGTCCTCATTGCTGGCGCCCGGCTTCGCGTAGCGCAGGTTTTCCCGCACCGTGGTGTGCAGCAGGTAGGTGTCCTGGCTGACCACCCCCACGATGCGTGCCAGATCGGCCAGCCTCATGGTGCGAAGGTCCACACCGTCGATGGTGACGCGCCCCGCCGTCGGATCCTGCAGCCGCGCGACCAGAGAGGCCAGGCTGCTTTTTCCCGAGCCTGTGGGACCAACCAGGGCCAGAGTGGAGCCGGCAGGGACGGTCAGGTTCACCTGCTGGAGGGCCGGTGTTTCGCTGTCCGGATAGCTGAAGCTGACGTTTTCGAAGCGGACGTGTCCTGCCACCTTTGAAGGGTCCACGGGGGTGGGCGAAGCGGGCTCGGCGATCTCCACCGGCAGGTCCAGATACTCGAAGATCCGGGCGAAGAGCGCCAGGGAGCTGGTGACGGTGATGGTCACGTTCATCAGCCCGAGCAGTGGTCGGAAAAGCCCGCCCTGAAGAGCGGTAAAAGCCACCACTGT
>NZ_JBNHHB010000487.1:0-1415 GCF_059091905.1 Arthrobacter sp. Dra40 | reverse complement strand
AGCGGCCGGGCTTTCGCTGTCTATGGGGCAGTCGGCCGGTTCTGCTGCTTTTACCAGCCCTCCCGCCTCCCGCAATCGAATCGTGACCTTCTTCTCCGGTGTGACTGTTGACACTGCCGTGAGCCAGACCATAGATTTGCCGTAATCTGAATCACCTTTCAGGTTGGTGGCCTGATATCAGGTTCAGACAGTTCCAGAGACTCCTCGACAGATTTTTTCTACGAAAGGCATCGCCAGTGAAGGCAACGAAGAAGTTCCTGATGGCCGCGGCGCTGGTCACCGGACTTGCTGTGAGCGCGTGCGCGCCGACCGCCGGCGGCGAAACCGCCGGCGCGGCCGGAGAAAAGAGCAGCGCGCCCGAGAGCATCAACGTGGGCATCGTCTATTCCGAATCGGGCCCGCTCGCCGCCTACGGTGCGGCCTATTATCAGGGCCTGCAGGCCGGCATCGACCACGCCACCGGCGGCACCGGCGAGGTCAACGGCACCAAGCTGAATCTGACCTACCACGACGACGGCGGCGACCCCGACAAGGCGGTCAACGTCGCCAAGGACCTGATCGGCAAGGATTACAAGATCCTGGCCGGCACTGTGGTGTCCGGCATCGCGCTGAAGCTCGCCGAGCAGGCCGCGCAGAACAAGGTGCTCTACATCTCCGGCCCGGCCGCCACCGACGCGCTGCAGGGCATCAACGACTACACCTTCCGTTCCGGCCGCCAGAGCCTGCAGGACGTGGCCACGGCGGGAACCTTCGTGGATGACCTCAAGGGCAAGAAGGTGGTGGTGTTCGGCCAGGACAACGCGTTCGGCCAGGGCAACCTCGCCGCCGTCAAGGCCGTGCTCGGCGAGCAGGGTGCCGAAGTCGATGACGTCCTGGTGCCCGAAGACGCCACCGAGTTCACGCCGTTCGCCCGTCAACTGATCGATGCGAAGCCGGATCTGGTCTTCGTTGCCTGGGCAGGCGCCACCTCGGGATCCATGTGGCAGGCACTGAGCCAGCAGGGCGCGTTTGACGCCGCCCCGATCGTCACCGGCCTGGGCGACGCCGCCACCTTCGGCGCCTACGGCAAGGCCTCGGACAAGATCAGCTTCCTGAACCACTACTTCCCCGGTGCTGCCGGCAATGACGTGGAGAAGGCCATGATCGAGAGCGTAGAGGCCGACGGCAAGAAGGCCGACCTCTTCACTCCGGACGGCTTCGTCGCCGGCCAGATGATCGTTCAGGCAGTCAAGGAAGGCGGCACCGACGTCGACGCCATGGTCGCCGCCCTGGAAGGCTTCTCCTTCGACGGCCCCAAGGGTAAGACCGCCGTCCGCGCCTCCGACCATGCCCTGCTGCAGGAGATGTACCAGGCCAAGCTGGTCGAAAAGGACGGCGAGTGGGTGCCCGAGCTGATCAAGGCGGTTCCGGCTGAC
>NZ_JBNHHB010000486.1:0-1420 GCF_059091905.1 Arthrobacter sp. Dra40 | reverse complement strand
CTGCATGACGTCGGCCGAGCACGGGGCGTGCTCGGCCGACGTTGATGCTCAGCGGCCGACGGGGTTTGCGCCGCACGGGACAGGCCGGGCGCCGGTACTCGAATTGGGGGCAATTACTTGTGTGTGCGGGTGCAAGTTTCTCCATTAAGCGGGGCAATTACCTGTTTGTGCCCGGCACACTACTCGACCCTCTCGGATCGGCTCCGATTTCATTGCCCGCTGTTTTGTCAGCCTGTTAGTGTCGCCAGATCCCCGCCCTCGCGGGGCTCACACTTGGGGGAAGAGAGTTCATCATGCGTTTTTCGTCATTGGTGGCCGCGACGACACTGGGGCTTGTTGTCGCACTGGCTCCAGCCGGTCCGGCACTTGCTGGTCCCGCCGAACGGCAAGCCAACTGCACAGCGCTGGGCGGAACGCTCAGCGGCAACGGCAATAATCAGGTCTGCACGGTCAGGACTGTCGTCGTGGGCCCTGATGTTCCGTCAGGCACTCCGACGACTACGTTCAGTGCGGACCGCCCCGTGGGCGATCCTGTCACCGCGGACACATCGCTTCCGGCCAGGCAGCCGAATCCCACGGTAACAACGGAGGAACGCAATGTCGGCGACGCGACTGTCGTGACGACCGAGCGCGCCGGCACCCCGGTAGTGACCGAGGAAGAGCGCAACGCCGGCGAAGCCGTCAGCGAGGACGTTGTTGTTCCCGGCACGCCAACCTCGACAACCCGCACGGAGCGGGGCAAGCCGACGAGCACACAGACCCCCACGACCACCAACTGCCGCAGGGTAAACAACGAGCGGGCAGCGAAGCCCGTGGAGAGGTGTGAGAAGGCCGTCTTGACCACGACGACCACGCCCACAACAATCGTCACCACGACGACCACCCCGCAGGAACGCGTCACCACGACGACCCAGCCGCGGGAGACGCTGGTCACCACGACGACGCCGTACACCGAGGTCTTCACCAGCACGCAGCAGCGTGAAATGTGCACCACCACGACGTACCAGACGGTGATCACCACGGCGACGACGCAGCAGACGGAGCGCACGGCGACCACTTCGCAGTCGACAACGCGGACCACCACCACCACGGTTACCACGTTCAATTTCCCCCGCGGTACAGACGTTCCCACCCCTTCAGGTGCACCGGTGGTGACGCAGTCAACGGCTCCAGGGACTCCGGTGGTGACGGAAGCAGTGGTTCCCGGCACGCCGGTCGTGACTACCGGAACGCGGCCCGGGGATGAGGAATCGGAGACCGGGTGCGCGCCGATCGCCCCGGTGGTGACGGTCACCGAAGGGGAAACAAGGCAGGAGGCGACGACGGCAACCGTACCCGCAGAGCCGATTGTCACCGTGACCCGCGAGGACATCGCGCCGCTTGTCGTCGAAACCGCAGCCCCGGGGGCGCCGATCGTGAC
>NZ_JBNHHB010000485.1:0-1420 GCF_059091905.1 Arthrobacter sp. Dra40 | reverse complement strand
TCCGCCGCCAGTTGGCGGCCCTGGCAGTGTTGCCGGAGTCCATGATGACCAGTCGGTAGTACCGGGTGAGGACCTGGTGGGCGATGTCCACTTCCTCTGCGGTGACTTCGTGGTCGCCTTCTTCGTTTTCATCCGAGCGCAGCACATCGAACTTGTCGGCGGTCTGGTGGTGGACGAACTTGGCGATCTCGGCCGCGTTCGTGGAAGGGGACAGCAGCTCGGTGGAGGAATCGATCAGGTCCAGGACGCTGCGGTCGTGGGCGCCCTTCTCTGTCCGCCATCCCAGGGTGCCCTGGGATTCGTTGTTGTCCCACGCCACCGTTGCCGCGCCGCTGTAGCGGGCAAGGATCGCCGAGAGCATCACAACCGTGGGCGTCTTGTTGGCCCCGCCCTTGCGGTTAACCACGGCGATGGTCCGCGGGCCGGGCCAGTGCTGGCTTACGGTGCGGATATCCTCACGCTCGGACAGCTCCTCCTCTGAGGGGTCCATCCGGAAGCCCAAGCGGGTCAAGGTCCCGCGCCAGCCCTGAGTGGCCGGCTCCAGCACCGGGGCGCTCACCAGGAAGGAGGTCTCCTTCAAACTGCGTCGGGTCACCGGCGCGTCGGCTGCAGCAGCCTGCTGCGGCGCCTCGGCGGCCGGAGCCACGTCCAACGCAGTCTCCGCGGCAAGGGGCGGCCACGGCTGGCGTTCCACCGTCGGCTGGGCAGGTTCAGGCGTTGGCGCTGGAGTGGTGTCGGTGGATTCGACTGCGGCCGCAGCGGGCGTGCTGGCGGGTGCGGCGGTCCGGCGGCGGCCGGGCCGGGGCTCATAGGAGACGGACTCGACGTTGCCGCCCGGGTGGACGATCAGTTCGCCGTGTCCTTCGGGATCCTCGATACGGACCCGGACGGGTCGCTGCAGCGTCCTGGCTTCGGCCACGACAAGGGCCAGGGCGTTCTCGCGCAGGTCCTGCAGCGTCTTCCCTGCAGGGACGAGGCGGGAGTTCCCCGCGACGATGACCTCGGCTGTGCCGTTGTCGCTGATGATGGCCTTGATGTTCGGGAAGGCCAGGACCTCTGTTGGAGTGGTGCTCATGAAACCTGATTCCTTACGTTGACGGGGTTGGCGAGGTGCGTGCGCTTAGGAGGCGGGCGGGGTGAGCCGGTTGACCTTCCACGGGGCCTCCTGGCCTGTACGGAGCAGCTGCACTGTGTAGGTCCCGGCATCAGTCGGCACGGCTGCCATAACGCCGTAGCCGTTCGCCTCATCGACCGTCAGCGTCGCGGGGCCAGTGACCCGAGTGGCGGGGACATTGGCGGGATCCACGGCGGAGTAATCGGCGGTGGCCTGCGGCGTGAGCCAGCGGGCCAGGTCGTTGGCCCACTGCTTTTCCTCCACGCCCGGGCGGGCGAAGTCCGCCATGGCCTTCTCAGCAACGTC
>NZ_JBNHHB010000484.1:0-1425 GCF_059091905.1 Arthrobacter sp. Dra40 | reverse complement strand
GCCCCGGCGCACGCCCACAGCGTGCACCGGGGCCGGCGGCGTTGTTGCGGAAAAAGTTAGCGCAGAACGCACCTGCCGTCATACTCTTGACTGTCAGTGCAGAAAATCCAGTCCCGGACCGGGATCTGAAGCCCCGGTCGGGTTGGCCAGACGTAGAGGGATGTGCATGCGCACACTCGTTCTGAATGCTGGATACGAACCGCTGGCGGTTGTGACCTTCCGCCGGGCGCTGCTTCTTGTGCTCACCGGCAAAGCGAGCGTAATTGCCGAAGACGGCGACCCCGTCGTCGGACCCAATGACATTCTGGGCCGCCCTTCTGTCATCCTGCTCAACCGATACATTAAGATTCCGTACAACCACGACACCGCAGTGACCCGCCGCGGAGTGCTGCGCCGCGACAACCACGTCTGTGCCTACTGCGGCAAGACAGCCACCACGGTGGACCATGTCAAACCCCGGTCACGCGGCGGCGAAGACAGTTGGGAGAACCTGGTGGCCTGCTGCCTGCGCTGCAACAATGCCAAGGGGGACCGTACGTTGGCCCAAATGGGCTGGAGCTTGCACTTCACCCCCCGCCCGCCCAGCGGCGCCCGCTGGCGGATCCGCGATCTGGATCGTCCTGCCCCCGCCTGGAGCCAGTTCCTCGACACGCATACTGCCGCGTGACTGCTCCGAATTTTGACGCCGTCGTCTTGGCCGGCGGCCGATCCTCGCGGTTAGGCGGCAGCCCCAAGGCATTGCTGCGGCTGGACGGGGCCACCTTGCTGCGCCGCACGTTGGAGGCCGTCCGCGGCGCCCGGAGCATCGCCGTCGTTGGGCCGGATGATCTGTTGGCGGAAGTGGAGGCCTTCCGCAGCACGGACACGCAGGGCGCGGAAATAAGTGCCGATATCAAGGCACCGCCCCGGCTGCAGCTGACCCGGGAAGATCCGCCGTTCTCTGGCCCGGCAGCCGGCATCGCGGCCGGGATTCTGGCGCTGGAACCAGAGCCCGACGGCGGTGCCTCCTGCCGGGCGCCCTTCACCCTGCTCTTTGCCTGCGATATGCCGATGCTGGCGGGGCTGCCGGAACTGCTGCTGCGCCATGCCGCGCTCCGGCCGGAAGCGAAGCTCTGGATCCCGGTGGACGCCGGCGGCAAACAGCAGCCGCTGGCGTGCTGCGCTGACAGTACAGCGCTGGACGCCGCGGTGCAGGCGGCCGGGGGAGCCGCGGGGCTGGCCGGCCAGCCGGTACGGCGGCTGCTCGGCGGCCTGCCGGCCGTCGAGGTCCCGCTGGAGGGCCCGATGGGCAACCACACCTCCGACGTCGACACCTGGCAGGACGCGGGCCGCTTTGGCATTGCCCGGCCCGCGCCGTAGCCTGAAACAAACGTTGTACTTGCCCGCTTACCGGGCGGATCGGAGGCCATTGTGTCCGGAGCGGCC
>NZ_JBNHHB010000483.1:0-1430 GCF_059091905.1 Arthrobacter sp. Dra40 | reverse complement strand
GTCAAGTTAAACGCCTCCGGGGCACCTGTCCATGACAGATGCCCCGGAAGGGACGACTTATTCGGGCCCGGCTCAGTCGCGGGTGTGGCGCGGCTTGCGCGGGGCGCCGAAGCCACGATCGCTGCGCTCCCCGCCGAACCCACGGTCAGCGCGGTCACCGCTGAAGCTGCGGTCGCCGCTAAAGCTGCGCTCGCCGTCGTTCTTCTTGTACGGGCGGTCCCCGTCGAACTTCTTCTTGAACGGCCGGTCGCCGTCAAACTTCTTCTTGAACGGCCGGTCAGCGCGGAATCCGCCGCCGTGGCCGCCGCCTACGTCGTCGCGGTCCCGGCGCGGCTTGCGGCCGGCGTCCAGCTCCAAGTGGATTAGTTCGCCGCCGATGCGGGTCTTGGACAGCGCGCGCAGCTGGTCCTTGCTCAGGTCCGCGGGCAGCTCCACCAGGGAGTGGTCCGACCTGATGTCGATGCCGCCGATTTGCGCGGCAGACAGGCCGCCCTCGTTGGCGATGGCGCCGACAATCGAGCCGGGCATCACGCGGTTGCGGCGTCCGACGGCGATGCGGTAGGTGGCGTTGCCCTCGGTGAGCGTGCGGGACGGCCCGCGTGAATTCATGCTGTCACGCCCGCCGCCGGCACGCTCGCGCTGGCCCTTCGGCGCTTCGGGCAGGTCCTGGACCATCAGCGGGCGTCCGCCCTGGGCCATGATGGCCAAGGCAGCTGCAATTTCGGCAGCCGGAACGTCGTGCTCGGTCTCATAGTTCGCGATCAGGTCGCGGAAGATCGAGACGTCTTCGGATGCCAGGGTCTCGGTGATCTTTTCCGCGAACTTGCGCATGCGCAGACCATTGATGGTCTCGGCGGAGGGCAGGTGCATCTGCTCGACCGGCTGGCGGGTGGCCTTCTCGATGGCCCGCAGCAGGTACTTCTCGCGCGGGGTCATGAACAGGATGGCGTCGCCGGAGCGGCCTGCACGGCCGGTGCGGCCGATGCGGTGCACATAGGACTCGGTGTCGTGCGGGATGTCGTAGTTGACCACGAGCGTGATGCGCTCGACGTCCAGTCCGCGGGCGGCAACGTCGGTGGCAACCAGGATGTCGATCTTGCCGTCGCGCAGGGCCTCAACCGTGCGCTCACGCTGCTGCTGCGGGATGTCGCCGTTGATGGCGGCGGCCCGGTAGCCGCGGGCCTTGAGCTTGTCGGCCAGGTCCTCGGTAGCCATCTTGGTGCGCACAAAGGCGATGACGCCGTCGAAATCTTCGGCTTCCAGAATCCGGGTCATGGCATCCAGCTTGTGCGGGCCCATGACCTGCAGGTAGCGCTGGCGCGTGTTCGTGCCGGTGGTGGTCTTGGCCTTGACCGTGATTTCGGCCGGGTCCTTCAGGTACTTCTTCGCGATCCGGCGGATGGCGGTCGGCATGGTCGCCGAGAACAGGG
>NZ_JBNHHB010000482.1:0-1431 GCF_059091905.1 Arthrobacter sp. Dra40 | reverse complement strand
GGCGACGATTTCGTTGACTTGTTGGGCGTATTTGTCGAAGCCGCCGGCGTAGGGGATGAAGTAGCGGGAGCCGTCGTATTTGTTGACGTGGACCATGTAGTTGTCGACGGCGCGGCGCAGCATCGGTGCCGCGATCGCGTTGCAGTGTTCGCCCCACTGGGCTTCTGCCTCGAGGGTGGGTTCGATGCGGACGGCGCCCTTGTCTTCGGCGTGTTCGATGATGTCGGCGACGAAGTCCACGTGGTAGTTGTTCAGCGCGAAGAAGGTCGCGAGCACGCTGGGGCTTTGCACGCCGGTGAGGGTGAACAGGTTCGGGAACCCGTGGGTCATGATGCCCAGGTATGTCTGCGGTTTGTAGGTCCAGCGGTCGCTGGGCTGCTGGCCGTGCTCGTTGCGTATGTTGGCCTGGTCGAGTGCACCGGTGAAGGCCTCGAAGCCGAGCGCGAACACGATGAGGTCGATTTCGTACTCGTTGTCGCGGGTCTTGATCCCGGTCCGGGTGATGCGTTCGACCGGTTCGGTCCTGAGATCGACGAGGCTGACATTGCTTTGATTGAAGATCGGGTAGTACCCGGTGTCGATGCACAGCCTGCGGACCCCGATCGGGTAGGCGGTCGGCATCAGTTTCTCGGCGGTCTCGGGATCATCGATCATGTCGCGGATCTTGCCGCGGACGAACTCGGCCACAACGTTGTTGACCTCCAGGTCCGTGCCCTGGTCGGAGAAGGTGCCGAGCAGGCTCTGGCCTCCGAACGCCCACCTGGACTCCAGGATCTGCTGCTGCTGCTCCTCCGAGTAATCCGATGCCTTGCCCACATTGGGCGGCATGGCGTAGGCGACCGGGGTCGCGTAGGTCTCCTCGCGGAACTGCAGGACCTTCTGGGAGAGGCGTTCCTTCTTCCTCTTGTCGGCCGGGCCGTTGTGGGCGGGAATCGAGTAGTTCGGGGTCCGCTGCAGAACGTAAAGGTGTCCGGCGGTCTTGGCGATCTCGGTCGCTGCCTGCACCCCCGAAGAACCCGTGCCGATGACCGCCACGCGCTTGCCGGCGATCTCCATCGGGGTCTTCGGCCAGTGGGCAGTCTGATGCCATTCGCCCTCGAAGTCATCCAGGCCCGCGAAGTCGGGCTTGCGCGGCTTGGACAGATTGCCCGTGGCCATCACCAGGTACCGGGCCCATACCGTGCGGCCGGTGTCGGTGGTGATCAGGTACTTGTTCTCCTCAGGATGCCACTGCGCCGACGTCACCCACGTGCTCAGCGAAAGGTTCCGCCGCACCTCCAGACGGTCCGCGACATAGTTGAGGTACTCCAGGATCTCGGGCTGGGCAGCATACCGCTCGCTCCAGTCCCACCCCGCGTAAAGGTCCTGATCGAACATGAACGAATAGCTGTGGCTCTCCACATCCACCCGCGCGCCCGGATACCCGTTGTG
>NZ_JBNHHB010000481.1:0-1438 GCF_059091905.1 Arthrobacter sp. Dra40 | reverse complement strand
GACGTTGCTGAGAAGGCCATGGCGGACTTCGCCCGCCCGGGCGTGGAGGAAAAGCAGTGGGCCAACGACCTGGCCCGCTGGCTCACGCCGCAGGCCAGCGCCGATTACTCCGCCGTGGATCCCGCCAATGTCCCCGCCACGCGGGTCACTGGCCCCGCGACGCTGACGGTCGATGAGGCGAACGGCTACGGCGTTATGGCAGCCGTCCCGACTGATGCCGGTACCTACAGCGTGCAGCTGCTCCGTACAGGCCCAGAGGCCCCGTGGAAGGTCAACCGGCTCACCCCGCCCACGTCCTAAGCCCGTGCACCTCGCCAACCCCGTCAACGTAAGGAATCAGGTTTCATGAGTACCACTCCAACAGAGGTCCTGGCCTTCCCGAACATCAAGGCCATCATCAGCGACAACGGCACAGCCGAGGTCACCGTCGCAGGAAACTCCCGCCTCGTCCCTGCAGGGCAGACGCTGCAGGACCTGCGCGACAACGCCCTGGCCCTTGTCGTGGCCGAAGCCAAGACGTTGCAGCGCCCCGTCCGCGTCCGTATCGAGGATCCCGAAGGCCACGGCGAACTGATCGTCCACCCGGGCGGCAACGTCGAATCCGTCTCCTACGAGCCCCGGCCCGCGCGGCGCCGCCCTGCTGCGCCCGCCAGCACGCCTGTTACGGCTGCCGCCGAAGTCACCGACACCACTCCAGCGCCAACGCCTGCGGTGAAGCCTGAACCTGCCCAGCCGACGGTGGAACGCCAGCCGTGGCCGCCCCTTGCCGCGGAGACTGCGTTGGCCGATGACGTGGCTCCGGCTGCCGAGGCACCGCAGCAGGCTGTGGCAACCGACGCGCCGGTGACCCGACGCAGTTTGAAGGAGGCCTCCTTCCTGGTGAGCGCCCCGGTGCTGGAGCCGGCCACGCAGGGCTGGCGCGGGACCTTGACTCGCCTGGGCTTCCGGATGGACCCCTCAGAGGAGGAGCTGTCCGAGCGTGAGGATATCCGCACCGTCAGCCAGCACTGGCCCGGCCCGCGGACCATCGCCGTGGTCAACCGCAAGGGCGGGGCCAACAAGACGCCCACGGTGGTGATGCTCTCGGCGATCCTTGCCCGCTACAGCGGCGCCGCAACGGTGGCCTGGGACAACAACGAATCCCAAGGCACCCTGGGATGGCGGACCGAGAAAGGCGCCCACGACCGCAGCGTCCTGGACCTGATCGATTCCTCCACCGAACTCCTGTCCCCTTCCACGAACGCGGCCGAGATCGCCAAGTTCGTCCACCACCAGACCGCCGACAAGTTCGATGTGCTGCGCTCGGACGAAAACGAAGAAGGCGACCACGAAGTCACCGCCGAGGAAGTGGACATCGCCCACCAGGTCCTCACCCGGTACTACCGACTGGTCATCATGGACTCCGGCAACACCGCCAGGGCCGCCAACTGGCGGCGGA
>NZ_JBNHHB010000480.1:0-1457 GCF_059091905.1 Arthrobacter sp. Dra40 | reverse complement strand
TAAAGACCCCTCATGCACCTGACAGAGCCCGCTTACCCTTGCTACCTTCCGGTCCTGGGGGAGTTCACAGGATGACACCGCATGAGGGGCCGACGAACAGTCTACCCGACTCCCGGTGGCGTCCCGAAATCAGCGGCAGGGCCTGGAGGAGAGCCGCCGGCGGTGCCTTCGGGTGCGTTCCACCAGCGCAGCACGCGCGAGCAGCGGAGGGTGGCCCAGCGGCCGATGTCCTCCGGCGTCCAGCGGAACCACATCCGTCCCGGATAGGGCCTATACCCGCCCCAGTTGCCCGGAGTGCGCCGTCCGGCGGCCACGGCTTTCACGGCGATCGACATCCGGTCATCGTGCGGGCAGTCCTCGGCCCGGAAGTACTCCAGCCCGCGAAGAATGTCGTAGTGCCACTGTGGCGGGAACCGGAACTGTGACAACGCGGGGTGCGCCACGGCCCCGGTCCGGTGGGAGCGGTAGAGCGAATGCATCAGCAGGAACTCGCGGCCGCGGGATTCCGCCACGCCCACGCTGATTCCGCCGCCGCTGTGACGGTAGGCAGCCAGTGCTTCCAGCGTGCTGATAGTGGTGTGGAACGAGGCGTGCTTGTCCAGGGAGATGTGGGGCTCGCAGTTCCAGCCGCCGTCGTCCAATTCCTCAGCCAGCAGCCACGACACGGCGTCGTCGATCCGCTGGTCACCGCCGAGCCGCTGGCCCAGCTCGGAGCTGACCAGCACGGCCATGGCAGTGACGCAGTTCTCCGCCCGGTCCGGATGCTTCCCATAGCCCAGCCCGCCGTCGAAGTACTCGGCCCCGTCCAGCAGCCGCCGGCAGCCGGCCACTGCTTGCGGGTGCCCCGGCGCCAGTCCGAGCCAGTGGAGCAGCAGCAGGGTAAACAGGGTGGAAGTCCACTTGGGGTTGTAGAGACCGCCGCCCCAGCTGCCGTCCGCGTCCTGGAAGCTGAGCAGCAGCGCGCCCCAGCCTGAGCCGGCGATCCTGGCCTGCGCCTCGGTCACTTCGGTCGCGGAAGCGTCGCAGAGATCGCGGAGAGTTTGGAACCGGATGGACGCATCACCGGCCAGCAGCCAGTCCAGAATGCTTGCCGGTGGAACGCTGCCATCCGCTGACTCCGGAGCCGTGGCCATGTCGGTTCATCCCTCTCGGGTGGAGGGTTTTCCCAAGCCCTTCACCGCATCAATGGCGATAGTTTGCCACTGTGAAATGCAGGCTTCCAGTGCAGAGGTCCGGCTACGCCCGACGGCGCCCGGATTCGCTCCGCGGACCGCTCAACGGCGGGACTCGGCGGCCCCGGGTTGGCTCGGCAGCCCCGCCTCAAGGGAGGTGCGGCGTCCTGCCCGATTCGGCACATGGCACCGGTTTCGGGTACTCTGGTATCTGCTCTTGTGAGCAAACAGCTGGAGGATTCGCCTAGCGGCCTATGGCGCACGCCTGGAACGCGTGTTGGGTTC
>NZ_JBNHHB010000479.1:0-1467 GCF_059091905.1 Arthrobacter sp. Dra40 | reverse complement strand
CAGTGGCGCCGTGCAATCTTGCAGGCCAGGTCGACGGAGTCCGACCCGCCGCTGTTGAAAATCATTTTGGCGTCCGGGATCGGACCCATGGCCACGAGTCGGTCCGCGAGGGAGAGTGCTACGTCGTTCGAGAACCGGCCGAAAACGTGGTAAGTCTCCAGTTTGCACATTTGGTCATAAGCCGCTTTCGCCACTGATTCCCTGCCGTGGCCGATGTTTGCGTGCCAGAGACCGGCGGTGGCATCGAGCAGGCGGCGTCCGTCCGAGGTCGTGAGGTACGCGCCGTGCCCTTCGGTGATGACGATGCGGCGGTCCAGGACCGAGGGCATATGCGCCTGGGCGCTCCATAGTGACTCGCCCACGAGCTTGGTACGGTCTGCTGAGTTAAGAACGGTTGCTTCTGTAGCCATTGTTTTGTTCTCCTAAAGAGGCTAATTGAGCAGTTCCATGTAACGCGGCCGGAATGCCCTGAGCCTCCTGGGCATCCCCAATTGGGCGTCGTTGGTTTGCGGGCAGGATGCGCTATTCAGCATGCGTCCAGGCGAAATATGACGTGGGCGTGCCTTAGTGTGGCGTGTGCCGGCGCCGCTTAGTCGAGGACGGCGAGTAGTTGTCCTTCCGCGACCGCATCCCCTTCGGTCACGGAGATATCGGCGACAGTGCCGGATGCGGGCGCTTCAACCGGTATTTCCATTTTCATGGATTCGAGGATCATGATTGTTTCGTCTTCTTCCACAGACGCTCCCGGCGTCACGAGGATTTTCCAAACATTCGCCGCCAGATCCGACCGTATTTCACTCAATTTACGTTCCTCCTCGAAAATAAGGCCACTAAGAATTTGTATTAGTTATGGACCGGCGGCGCTGGCCCGTGTGGTCCATGTGCTGTTTGATTTGCTTGTCCAAGTCCGAGATGTTTCCTCCTTTCACGTTTGCCAGGAGCTCCTGGTGTTCGGCCGCTAACTCTTTTGGATCGGGATACGATTCCTCCAGCATCATGAGCGACAGACGCGTTTCGGTGAGGAGCGTCTGGTAAAAGACGGTGAGACGTTTGTTGCCGAGGCTCCCGACCAAGACGGTGTGGAACGCCAGGTCCAAGTCGACCAGATCAGACCAGGGTTGCCCGCTTTCCGAGGCTGTCTTCATATCGCCGGTGATGCGGTGGAGTTCATTAAAGATCTGTTTCCTGGGATTCTTTGCAAGCTCCTCGGCAGCTGTCTTTTCAATGGAGTGACGAGCGACGGAGATGTCATCCATATCCGCCTCGGATAGTTCTGAAACAAAAACTCCGCGGTTGCGGACCCGGTGCAGGAGACCTTCCTGTATGAGCCGTTGCATTGCTTCGCGCACCGGCGAACGGCTGACGTTTAGCTGCTGGGCAAGACTGGTTTCCCGCAGCTGTTGGCCCGGCGAGTAGGCGCCCTTTTCGATCGCGCCCCGCAGCCGGTTGACGATGGTGTCCACCGTT
>NZ_JBNHHB010000478.1:0-1474 GCF_059091905.1 Arthrobacter sp. Dra40 | reverse complement strand
GCAACGGCCACAAAGACTGCACAGACGGCCACGCCGGAAAGCTTGCTCCAATACATTTCCAACACCTCCGGATCGCACGCGGGACTATCGCCGGTTTAGCAGCCGGCGCAGGAATTGGACGGGCTGACGCCCGTCCTTCTCCTTATCTGGAGCCTGACGAGATGGGTCAGTGCTAGAAAGTCTGGACGTAGAAAGTCTCCTCGCGGAGGCACTGATCCGGTGCACCACCTAGTACTTTTCCAATGTCGCTGCGGGATAGGGATCCGCCGCCGAAACTGACGAGATCTCCGAGCCGAAGGGAGTGGCCTTCCACCTCAACGGTCGGCGGATCACCAGCTCCGAACCGTGCCCCCGCCGGGAACAGCAGCCCAAAGTCCCGCCCATCGCTGGTCCTCCCGATAATGCAATCGTCCTCGCCTACGACAAGCGTTCCTTCAAAGGCGGCTTCCATCACGGAGTTCGCCAGGGCGCTGCGTGGGTTCACCAGCAGCATTTCGCCCATCGGCCCGGTGACCGTCTTGCCTGAGGATCCGCTGCCTGCGGAGCTTCCGCAGGCGGCCAGAAGCAGTGCGAGAACCGAAATGGCCAGGACTGCTATGTGGTTCTTCTTCACGACAACTCCGCTCGGGTTCGCCAATGCATACCGCCCGTGTGGGGCAGTGTAGCCAGCTGACCTTATAAATCCATAGGACCATTGGCCTACTGATTCAGCCCATCTCAGAAACGGATAAGTACGCTTGGTGCATGGGCAATCCGGGGTCGATAGGACCAGCAGCTAGGAGGTACAGCAGGGTCGGCTGGGCTAACCTGTTCGTATCCGTGTCCATCGGTGCTCTTATCGCTAAGCCCTTGGGGCTCAGTCCGTGGATCACCATTATTGGTCTCGCCGTGGTGCTGCTGCTCGTTACGCTGCCCCTTGCCCTAGCGGCACGCCGGGAGCGGCTGGGACAAAACGTCCGGTCGAAACCGCCTATGTGATCCTGTCTCAGCAAGGGATCGCTTGCTGAGACAGGGGTGGGAAGGAATGTCAGCGTCCCAGCAGCGGCGCAGGAAAGGGACGGGCTGACGCCCGTCCTTCTCTGTGTCAGGAGTAAGGCGAGAGGCAGGTGCAGGAGGCTCTGTACGGCTCTCTGCGGGCCTAACGTGGGACACTAACCTGACCAAGCTGGAGCGGACGAGGACCGAAAGAGAATCCATGAGATCCAATCAGCCCCTGCCAGATAACCCCTGGGCGCAGGACATGGTCATCTCTGTGAAAGACACGCCGAACCACCTATCGCTCCTGCTCTTCATCCGTAGCGCTTGGAATATTGCACCAGATGTCAACATTCCGGAGTTGAATCCGGCACCGAAGCCCGGTGCCTCGCGACCGCCGGCCCAACTTCCTACCGTCCTTTACGGAGCTGCTCCTACGTAGCTGCCCGACAGCTGGAAAGTACCGGCAAGGAGCTCCTCCCTCGTCTATGGCGGACCC
>NZ_JBNHHB010000477.1:0-1477 GCF_059091905.1 Arthrobacter sp. Dra40 | reverse complement strand
CAGTGGCGCCGTGCAATCTTGCAGGCCAGGTCGACGGAGTCCGACCCGCCGCTGTTGAAAATCATTTTGGCGTCCGGGATCGGACCCATGGCCACGATCCGGTCCGCGAGGGAGAGCGCTACGTCGTTCGAGAACCGCCCGAACACGTGGTAAGTCTCCAGTTTGCGCATCTGGTCATAAGCCGCTTTCGCCACTGATTCCCTGCCGTGGCCAATGTTTGCGTGCCATAATCCGGCGGTGGCATCGAGCAGGCGGCGTCCGTCCGAGGTCGTGAGGTACGCGCCGTGCCCTTCGGTAATCACGACGCGGCGTTGCAGGACCGAGGGCATGTGCGCTTGGGCGCTCCAGAGTGACTCGCCCACGAGCTTGGCACGATTTGCTGGGTTAAGAACGGTTGCTTCGGTAGCCATTAGTTTGTTCTCCTAGGCAGGCAGGCCAATAGGGCAGTTCCATGTATAGCCGCCGCCGGACTGCCCCGTGGCTCGTGGGCTGTCCCAAGTGCGCGTCGCTTGCGGGCGTGGATGAGTAGCGGATTCATCATGCATTCAGGCGAAGTCGGACGTGGGCATTCCCCGGAGCGGCGTGTGCCCGCGCGGGCTAGTCGAGGACGGCGAGTAGTTGTCCTTCCGCGACCGCATCCCCTTCGGACACGGAGATGTCGGAGATAACGCCGGATTCGGGCGCTTCAACCGGAATCTCCATTTTCATCGATTCGAGGATCATGATGGTTTCGTCTTCCTCCACAGACGCTCCCGGCGCCACAAGGATTTTCCAAACATTCGCCGCCAGATCCGACCGTACTTCACTCAATTTGCGTTCCTCCTTGAAAAACCGGGCCATTAAGTCGCTGTATTCGTCATGGACCGGCGGCGCTGGCCGGTGTGGTCCATGTGTTGTTTGATTTGCTCGTCCAAGTCCGCGATGTTCCCTCCTTCCACGTTTGCCAAAAGCTCCTGGTGTTCGGCCGCTATCTTTTGTGGATGGGGATACGATTTCTCCAGCATCATGAGCGACAGGCGCGTTTCGGTGAGGAGCGTCTGGTAGAAGACGGTAAGGCGTTTGTTGCCGAGACTCCCGACCAAGACCGTGTGGAACGCCAAGTCCAAGTCGACCAGATCGGACCAGGGTCGCCCGCTTCCCCGGGGCTGTCTTCATATCGCCGGTGATGCGGTGAAGTTCATCAAAGATCTGTTTCCTTGGATTCTTTGCAAGCTCCTCGGCAGCTGTCTTTTCAACGGAGTGACGTGCGACGGAGATGTCATCCATATCCGCCTCGGATAGTTCCAAAACAAAAACTCCGCGGTTGCGTACCCGGTGCAGGAGACCTTCCTGTATAAGCCGCTGCATTGCTTCGCGCACCGGCGAACGGCTGACGTTCAACTGCTGGGCAAGACTGGTTTCCCGCAGCTGTTGGCCCGGCGAGTAGGCGCCCTTTTCGATCGCGCCCCGCAGCCGGTTGACGATGGTGTCCACCGTT
>NZ_JBNHHB010000476.1:0-1478 GCF_059091905.1 Arthrobacter sp. Dra40 | reverse complement strand
GGGGTTATGTCTGCTGTCACACTCGAACGAGACACAACTCACGCCGGGCGCCGGTGCCAGACCGCCGGACAGGAACCGGGACTCCTGCACGGGCCAACTACTACAAGGAGAGCGATGATGAGCGCCGCTACCGAAGCCAGACCGGTCCCCACCGCGGACTGGGTCACCATTCCTGAGCTCCACCGGAACCCGTATCCGATCTACCAGAAGCTCCGCGCCGAATCCCCGGTGCACTGGGTGCCCGCGGTCAACCGGTACATGGTCACCAGCTACCAGGCCTGCCACGTGATCGAGCAGGACCAGGAGCGCTTTTCCGCCAACGAGACGAACTCGCTCATGAAGCGCGCCATGGGCCACTCCATGCTGCGCAAGGACGACCCGGAGCACGACGTGGACCGGAAGACCTACGGGAATGTGCTGCGCCCCAAGGCGATCAAAGAACACTGGAACGCCATCTTCCAGGCCAACAGCGACAAGTATCTGGCGCAGCTGAAGGCAGCGGGCCCTGGTGCTGACTTCGTGTGGGAGTACGCCGCTCCCTACGCCGCGGAAAACCTGCGCCAGGTCATGGGCTTCCACAACGCCACCCAGGAAGACCTGCAGCGCTGGTCGCAGACCATGATCGACGGCACCGGCAACTACGCCGACGATCCCGAAGTCTGGGCCAAGTCGGAAAAGTCCTACAACGAAGTCGACGACGCGATCGACGAAATCCTGCCCTACCTGCGCCAGAACCCGGATGCCAGCCTGTTGTCCGGGCTCACTTCCATGCCCATCCCGCTGGAAGCCATCCGGGCAAACATGAAGATGACCATCGGTGGCGGCCTGAACGAACCGCGCGACGTGCTGGGAACCACGGTGTGGGCGCTGCTGGACAACCCGGACCAACTGGCCCAGGTGCTGGCCGACGAGACGCTGTATGCCCGGGCCTTCGAGGAATCCATACGTTGGGTGGCGCCGATCGGCATGTACCCGCGGGAAACCACCCGCGAAACCGTCCTGGAGGGCGTGCACCTGCCCGCCGGTGCCCGGCTGGGTATTGTCGTCGGTGCAGCCAATCGTGATCCGGCGGTCTTCGAGGATCCGGAATCGTTCAACATCAACCGGGAGAAGAAGCCCCATCTGGCTTTCGGGGGCGGCAACCACTTCTGCGCCGGCGCCTGGGTGGCACGGGCCTCGGTTGCCCAAATCGCCATGCCGCAGGTGTTCCGCGAACTGCCGAATCTCCGGCTGGACCCGGACCATCCCCCGGTCGATGCCGGCTGGGTTTTCCGCGGCATGACCAAAATGCCCGTCCTCTGGGGCTGAAGCCGGCTTTCCCCGCTTCCTTCCCTTCCCCAACCGCCCCACCCCTACGCCCACAGCAAGGACAGTTCCATGGCAAAGATCAGCTTCCACCACTCCGACGGCAACGTTGACGTGCTCGACGTCGACCCCGGCACCTCGCTCATGCGCGCCGCCGTCACCAACGGCGTCAA
>NZ_JBNHHB010000475.1:0-1479 GCF_059091905.1 Arthrobacter sp. Dra40 | reverse complement strand
GCAGCCGGTCGCCGCCCACGCCGATCGCCTGTCCGGTCACCTTGGCAGCCGCATCGGAGGCGAGGTAGGCAACCAGGCCGGCAACGTCGTCGGCCGTTCCAAAGCCCAGCTCCTTGCGGAAGAACTCCGGCATGGCCTCGCCGCGCTCGTCGGCTTCAACGGCCTTTTGGAAGAACGGAACCGTCTTGGTCATGGCCGTGGCGGCCACCGGGATGATGGCGTTGGCGGTGACGCCCGCCTTCTTCATCTCCAGTGCCCAGGTACGGACCATGCCCACGATGCCGGCCTTGGCCGCAGCGTAGTTGGTCTGGCCGAAGTTGCCGCGCTGGCCGGTGGGCGAACCGATGGTGATGATCCGGCCGGCCACACCGTTTTCCTTGAAGTACGCGTACGCCTCACGGACGCAGGTGAACGTGCCGCGCAGGTGCACGTTGATCACCAGGTCGAAGTCCTCGTCGGTCATCTTCAGCAGCGACTTGTCCCGCAGCACGCCGGCGTTGGTCACCAGGATGTCCAAACGGCCAAAGGTCTCGACGGCGGTGCCCACCAGTTGCTTGGCGGTTTCGGTGGAGCCCACCGGGGCAACGACGGCGGTGGCCTTGCCGCCCGCGGCAGTGATGCTGGCGACGGCTTCCTCCGCGACCTGGGCGTCCACATCGTTGACGACGACGGAGGCGCCCTGGCGGGCCAGTTCCTGGGCGTACGCCAGGCCGAGGCCGCGGCCGCTTCCGGTGACGATGGCTACTTTTCCGGCCAATGACATCTGCTGCTCCTTGTTCCTGCACCGGAGGGGCGCATGGGTTTATGCTGGTCTAAAACCAATGACAACCCATATGATTGAAAAAGTCAATCATATTTTTGCAGCTCCAATACCTAGCGAGGGAACATGTCCGCACAAACCACGGCCGAGGCGAGCGCGTCCGGTCCATCCGCGGAGGCAAACGGCCTTGGGCGGCTGTATTCCACGGACCTGGCCAGCGAGATCGAATTCCTCACCGCGCGGGCGCGGTCGCTGGGATCCAGCCGGGCCAACAACATGCTTGCCGAGCTTAATTTGAAGGTGCGGTCCTATTCGGTCCTGTCCCTGGCGTGCAGCGGGGAGAACCCGTCGCAGCGCGAACTGGCCGACTTCTTGAGCCTTGACCCCAGCCAGATCGTGGCCCTGGTGGACCAACTGGAAAAGCGCGGCGCCGTCAGCCGCGAAGCCGACCCCCGGGACCGCCGCTCGAAGGTCATCGTCGCGACGGCGGCAGGCCGGAAACTCTACAAGCGGGCTGAGTCCATCGTCCGCCAGGCCTCGGACGACTCCCTGGCCCAGCTGAACGAGCAGGAGCGGGAAACACTGCGCGACCTGCTCCGGCGCATCGCCTTCTAAGCGGCAGCCTCGCCGGCGCTCCCGGTGGGGCTTCCGCTGGACCGAAGGAAATCCCTTTACCAACCTCCTGCGCTTCCTATTCTTGGGCGAAGGCGAGATCGCGC
>NZ_JBNHHB010000474.1:0-1494 GCF_059091905.1 Arthrobacter sp. Dra40 | reverse complement strand
TGTTCTTCCACGACCTGGAAGAGAAGCTCGACTACCTGATCAAGAACGATTACTACGAGCGCGAAACGCTCGACCAGTACACGATGAACTTCATCCGGTCGCTTTACGACCAGGCCTATAAGAAGAAGTTCCGCTTCGAGACCTTCCTGGGCGCGTTCAAGTTCTACACGTCGTACACGCTCAAGACGTTCGACGGCAAGCGTTTCCTGGAGCGCTATGAGGACCGTGTCTGCATGGTGGCCCTGCACCTGGCCAGGGGCGACGAAGAGCTGGCCATCCGGCTGGTGGACGAAATCATCGACGGACGCTTCCAGCCGGCCACCCCGACGTTCCTCAACGCCGGCAAGAAGCAGCGCGGCGAGCTCGTCTCCTGCTTCCTGCTCCGCATCGAAGACAACATGGAGTCGATCGCCCGCGGCATCAACTCCGCCCTGCAGCTGTCCAAGCGCGGCGGCGGTGTGGCGCTGTCGCTGACCAACATCCGCGAGCACGGAGCACCGATCAAGCAGATCGAAAACCAGTCCTCCGGCGTCATCCCGGTCATGAAGCTGCTCGAAGACAGCTTCTCCTACGCCAACCAGCTTGGTGCCCGCCAGGGTGCCGGCGCGGTGTACCTGCATGCGCACCACCCGGACATCTACCGCTTCCTGGACACCAAGCGTGAGAACGCTGACGAAAAGATCCGCATCAAGACGCTGTCGCTGGGCGTTGTCGTCCCGGACATCACCTTTGAGCTGGCCAAAAAGAACGAGGACATGTACCTGTTCTCTCCGTACGACGTCGAGCGCGTCTACGGCGTGCCGTTCTCGGACATCTCCGTGTCGGAGAAGTACTACGAGATGGTCGACGACAGCCGGATCAAGAAGACCAAGATCAGCGCCCGCGAGTTCTTCCAGACGCTGGCCGAGATCCAGTTCGAATCCGGCTACCCGTACATCATGTTCGAGGACACGGTGAACCGGGCCAACCCGATCGACGGCAAGATCATCATGTCCAACCTGTGTTCGGAGATCCTGCAGGTCTCGTCGCCGTCGTTGTACAACGAGGACCTGACCTACGCCGAGATCGGCAAGGACATTTCCTGCAACCTCGGGTCGATGAACATTGCCAAGACCATGGACTCGCCCGACTTCGGCAACTCCATCGAGACCGCCATCCGCGCGCTGACCGCTGTGTCGGACATGTCCTACATCAACTCGGTTCCTTCGATCGCGGAAGGCAACCTGCAGTCGCACGCCATCGGCCTGGGGCAAATGAACCTGCACGGCTACCTGGCCCGCGAGCGGGTCCACTACGGTTCGGAAGAGGGGCTGGACTTCACCAACATCTACTTCTACACGGTGCTGTTCCACGCACTGCGTGCCTCGAACAAGCTGGCGATTGAACACCGCCAGACCTTCGGCGGCTTCGAGAAGTCCAAGTACGCCTCGGGTGAGTTCTTCGACAAGTACACCGAGCAGGAGTGGGTGCCGCAGACCGACCGGGTCAAGGAAC
>NZ_JBNHHB010000473.1:0-1544 GCF_059091905.1 Arthrobacter sp. Dra40 | reverse complement strand
ATCCCGGTTCGGAAGGCTGGCTTCTGGTCCACGCGTCCGACGAAGAGTAAGACGCAAAGGCCCGCAAGGTAGGGCTACCCCCCCTGTCCTTCCGGCAAAAAATGGTTTGACGCCCTGCCGGCGTCGCGGGAGGCAGAAGCTTGTCGAAACTTTGGGCAGAGACTTCCTGCACGGCGTCACCCATAATGTGCACGACGTCGGGGCGACGCCTGCCGCGCCTCAGATCAGCGGCAATTCATAGTCCACGTACCGTTTGGTCGGCACGTAGCCCATCCGGGTATAGAGAGCCAGCGCTCCACTGGGATTCTCCGTGTCCACGCCCAACCCGGCATGGGACATCCCGCCGGCCCTGAACCGGCGCATCGCTTCGGCCAGCAGCGACTGGGCGAGCCCGCGTCCGCGCCACGGCCTGCGGACGCCCAGCAGGTTGGTGAAGCCTTCGTCGTACCCTGACTGCAGTTTGTAGTCGGGATCAAAGCTGGCCACCTGATAGGCGACTGTCTCGCCGGACGAGGCCTCCACCACCGACATGCTCCACTCGGGCATGGTCTGGGGATGTTTCACCAGAGTCTTCCATCGGCGCTCGTCGCGGGGCTCACTGCCCCAGTGGTCCGCGAAAGCCTCGTTGTGGGCGAGCCTCACGGCGTCGCTGTCGTCCGGATCCAGGTCACCAAACGCGAACCCCTCGGCCAGCGGCAGGTCCGGTATCGCCTCCAGCGGGCGGGTCATTTCGGTGAAGTAGCGCACCACCGTGGCGCCTACGGCGGCCATCAGGCCATTGTGTGCGGGGTCCTGCTCCTCGGTGCTGGTCCGCAGGACGCCGCCGGAAATGCCGGCGGCGCTGAAACGGCGGCGCTGGCACTCGGCCTGCCACGTGAAGAGTGCCTTTCCAATGCCGCGACGGCGCCAGTCCGGATCGACGCCGCCCCAGGTGTGGGCCACCGCAGAGCCGGGATTCGCGTAGACGCGCCCCGCCGCCCGAACCGTTCCACCGGCGTCCAGGCCGATGGCAGTGGTTTCCGCCGGGTCGTTGGCCGGGTCTTCGAACGCCTCCGCCAGATCGGCCGTCGTCTCGGTCCAGACCGGCTTGTCCACGGCGGCCATCCGGCGGATCAACCCGTGCCAGCCGTCGATGTCCGAGGCGGTCATCGCCCGCCAGTCCAGGTCTCCGGCGGGAACAGCCGGATGGTCGGGTATGGTCATGGCCTCAGCTTAGGGCAGCAGCATACCGGTCGGAAGACAGCTGCAACCGGCGCTCGCACCACGCCGCCTGGCGCTCGTCATGGGTCACCATGACCACCGCTTTACCGGCGAGGGCGCGCCGCAGATCCGCCAGCAGCGCGTCGGCGGCTTCACGGTCCAGATGGGCGGTGGGTTCGTCCAGCAGCACGATGTCCGAGTTGGCCAACAGAGCCCGGGCCACCGCCAGCCGCTGCCGCTGGCCGCCGGAGAGGAACTGCCCGGACGGGCCGATCCTGGTTTCCAGCCCGGCGGGCAGGCCGGCCACGAATCCGGCGAGCCCCACGGCGCCCAGCGCCGAGTGC
>NZ_JBNHHB010000472.1:0-1564 GCF_059091905.1 Arthrobacter sp. Dra40 | reverse complement strand
CCATGGGAACAACAGACGGCGGTGTTTCCCTCAGTGGGGAGCATCGCCGGTGGTCTGAGCGCTTCGGGACCATCTGGCCAGCCCTCCCGGCCTGTGAGGCAGTTCACGCGTAACGGTACGTTGGTGCCGCGGGTAGTCTCTAGAATGGACAGTGGGTAGGCACATCCGCCGCCGAACGAGAGTCGGCGACGAGATGTTGCAAACCCGCAAGCTTCCCGCCGGCACTTGGCGGTGGCGTGCCGCCAGAACGGATGAAAGTTTGGCTCCGGCGGCGTCGTCGTGAAAATACACGGCGGTGACAACCGGCCTCGAGGGAGAGCCCGGCTGATCTAGGAAGGTAATTCTGTGAACCAGATGTCAGAGTCGGCCCTGGATACGTGGAGCAACCGCGAGGCACTTGCCGAAGCGATGATCCCCATGATCGGGCGTTTGTACCGCGAAAACAACGTAGTCACTTCCATCCACGGGCGTAGCCTCATTAACCAGTCGGTGGTGGGCATCCTGAAGGCCCACCGTTTCGCCCGTCAGATTGACGACGCCGAACTGCCGCTCGAAGAGACCTTCCCGGTGCTGCAGGCGATGAGCGAGCTGGATTTGGGCGCCGGTTCCGTGGACTTGGCCCGCCTGCTGGTGAAGTTCAAGAACGAGGGCGCCGGCGCCGAGCTGAAGGACTTCGTGCGCACCGAGCTGGCCGATATCGTTGGCAGGCGCGGAGCAGACGAGCGCACCAGCACGGACGTAGTGCTCTACGGCTTCGGCCGCATCGGCCGCCTGCTCGCCCGGATCCTGGTGGGCCACTCCGGTGGCGGACACGGCCTGCGGTTGCGCGCCGTGGTGGTGCGCAAGGGCAGCGACGACGACCTGGTCAAGCGCGCCAGCCTGCTGCGCCGCGACTCCGTGCACGGTCCGTTCGAGGGCACCATCTCCGTGGATAAAGAAAATAACACTATCCAGGCCAACGGCACGCTGATCCAGTTCATCTACTCCAATGACCCTGCTTCCGTTGACTACACCCAGTACGGCATCAAGGACGCCATCGTGGTGGACAACACGGGCAAGTGGCGTGATGAGGCCGGCCTGTCCCAGCACCTGCAGTGCCCCGGCGTGTCCCGGGTGCTCCTCACCGCGCCTGGCAAGGGCAACCTGAAGAACATCGTCCACGGTGTGAACCACGCAGACATCACTGACGAAGACAAGATCGTCTCCGCCGCCTCCTGCACCACCAACGCCATCACCCCGGTTCTCAAGGCGCTGAACGACAAGTTCGGTATCATCCACGGCCACGTAGAGACCGTGCACTCCTACACCAACGACCAGAACCTGATCGATAACTTCCACAAGGGTTCGCGCCGCGGACGCTCGGCCGCGCTGAACATGGTTTTGACCGAGACCGGCGCCGCAAAGGCCGTGGCCAAGGCGCTGCCGGAGTTGGAGGGCAAGCTCACCGGTAACGCCATCCGCGTGCCTACCCCGGACGTTTCGATGGCCATCCTGAACCTGAACCTGGAGCAGGACGCCACCAAGGAAAGCCTGAACGAGTACCTGCGCGGCATGTCGCTGAACT
>NZ_JBNHHB010000471.1:0-1568 GCF_059091905.1 Arthrobacter sp. Dra40 | reverse complement strand
GAACACTTGGAGGCACCGCCATGGCTGAAACCGCAGCCCGCGAAGCAGAACTGCTCGCCAAAGTACCCACCGGCCTGCTGATCAACGGCGAATGGCGGGATGCGTCGGACGGCGGGACCTTCGACGTCCATGACCCCGCTACCGGCAAGGTGCTGGCCACCCTGTCGTCCGCCACCAGCGAGGATGCGCTCGCAGCCCTCGACGCCGCAGACAAAGCGCAAGCTTCCTGGGCCCGCACCGCGCCGCGGGAGCGTGCCGAGATCCTGCGCCGTGCCTTCGAGCTGGTGACCCAGCGCGCCGAGGACTTCGCCCTGCTGATGACCATGGAGATGGGCAAGCCGCTGGCGGAATCCCGCGGCGAAGTAACCTACGGCGCCGAATTCCTGCGCTGGTTCTCGGAGGAAGCCGTCCGCGACTACGGCCGGTACCTGACCACGCCGGAGGGCAAGAACAAGATCCTGGTCCAGCGCAAGCCCGTTGGACCCTGCCTGCTGATCACCCCGTGGAACTTCCCGCTGGCCATGGCGACCCGCAAGGTGGGACCCGCCGTTGCCGCCGGCTGCACCATGGTGCTCAAGCCCGCCAAGCTCACCCCGCTGACCAGCCAGCTGTTCGCCCAGACGATGCTGGAAGCAGGTCTCCCGGCGGGAGTGCTGAACGTGGTTTCCTCCAAGAGCGCCTCCGGCATCTCCGGGCCGCTGATGCAGGACTCCCGGCTGCGCAAGGTTTCCTTCACCGGCTCCACCCCGGTGGGCAAGCAGCTCCTGAAGGATGCTGCCGACAACGTCCTGCGCACTTCGATGGAGCTTGGCGGCAATGCCCCGTTCATCGTGTTCGAAGACGCAGACCTGGACAAGGCTGTCGAAGGAGCCATGGCTGCCAAGATGCGCAACATGGGCGAGGCCTGCACGGCCGCCAACCGCTTCCTGGTCCATGCCTCCGTCGCCGAGGAGTTCACCACCAGGTTCGCCGACGCCATGAAGGCACTCAAACCGGGCCGCGGCACCGAAGCGGACACGACGGTGGGCCCGCTGATCGACGGCGGAGCGCGCGATGACGTGCACGCCTTGGTGACCGCCGCCGTGGAAGCAGGCGCCTCCGTCAGCACCGGCGGTGCCCCCGTGGAAGGCGACGGCTACTTCTACCAGCCGACCGTGCTGTCCAACGTTCCGAACGACGCCGATATCCTGCGCAGCGAGATTTTCGGCCCGGTCGCCCCGGTCACCACCTTCGAAACCGAAGAGCAGGCCATCGCGCTGGCGAATGCCAGCGAGTACGGCCTCGCCTCCTACATCTACTCGCGCGATGTGAACCGCCTGCTCCGCGTCTCCGAGCAGATCGAATTCGGCATGGTGGGTTACAACGCCGGCGTGATCTCCAACGCTGCCGCCCCGTTCGGCGGCGTGAAGCAGTCGGGCATGGGCCGTGAGGGCGGCGCAGAAGGCCTGGACGAGTACACCACCGTCCAGTACATCGGCATCGCGGATCCTTACGCCAAGTAGTTCCGGTCCGCCCGCCGGCCGTCCCCACCGGGCGGCCGGCGGCGGAACAGGGAGGCCGGCCACAAC
>NZ_JBNHHB010000470.1:0-1575 GCF_059091905.1 Arthrobacter sp. Dra40 | reverse complement strand
GAATGGTCTAAAGTGGCAAAAGCCAGATGAAAAGCATGTAAACTAGTCTGCGTTGCCTTACTGGTTGGAGACCGGCAGGAACCGCTTGAGCGGGGCCCGTCGGGAGGAACAAGAGGGCACATGGTGGGTATAGCTCAGCTGGCAGAGCGCCTGGTTGTGGTCCAGGAGGTCGCGGGTTCAATCCCCGTTACTCACCCCGAAGGTCCGGCATAAGCCGGCAGGAAGAGCCGTCCCGCACGCCGGGACGGCTCTTTGCATGTCCCGCTGTAGGGGTAGCGTCCCCACAGCACCGTCGAGGCGGCGGTGCCCATGTGGGAAAAGCTTCATCCGGAATGAAGGAGAAAAATGAGTGTCCGCCCCGTCACCGTCACCGGAGAACCGGTGCTGCACCGCCGCGCCGTCGAGGTAGAGACCTTTGACGAGGAACTCCGGGCCTTGATAGCGGACATGTTCGAGACGATGGACGAAGCGAATGGGGTGGGCCTGGCTGCTCCGCAAGTAGGAGTCGGTCTGCGGATCTTCACCTACGAGTTTGCCAATGACGACGACGTCCCGCCGCGGGGCGTGCTGGTCAACCCGACGCTGGTGCTCGGCAAAGTCTCCGGTGCGGAACCCGACCCCGACGAGGAAAACGAGGGCTGCCTGTCCGTGCCGGGTCACAGCTACCCGCTGAAGCGGGCGGAGTGGGCCCGAGTCCGCGGTTTCGACGCGGACGGCACGCCGGTGGACTTTGAGGCAACGGGGTGGTTCGCCCGCGTGATGCAGCACGAATACGACCACCTGGACGGCAAGCTGTACATTGACCGGCTCAATGACCGGTGGAGCAAGCGCGCCCGCAAAAACATCAGGAAGGAAGGCTGGGGCGTCCCCGGCAACACCTGGCTGCCCGGAATCGATCCGGATCCGTTCGGCCACTGATCCTTATTCAGCTGTCGGTGAGGCCCGACCTGTGGTCTTTCTCGCAGCGGCGCAGGTCCTCAAGTGTAATGTCGCGCAGCCGTTTGAGCTCGGCGATGCGCTTCTCCGGCACGTTGCCGCGGGCGTATGCATCCTCCGCCGCATGCAGCAGCCGCTCGGCTTCCTTGTGATTGGCCTGTGCCTGTTCCCACCGCGTCATCTCTACCATGCGGCCATTGTAGGAACGCCATCCGGCTAAAGCCATAGCGGAGGGCCGGCGGCGTTTGCTGCCGCCGGCCCTCCGCCGTCGTGATTGCTGGGTAAGCCGCGTTAGACGGTTTCCGCCACCGGCTCCATCACGGCCGGGAAGATCTTCGGGTTGACCCCGGCGATCTCCTCCAGCACGCGGACCACTTGGCAGCTGTAACCGAACTCGTTGTCGTACCAGACGTAGAGCACGGCGTTCTTGCCATTGGCAATGGTCGCCAGACCGTCCACCACGCCGGCGCGGCGCGAACCGACAAAGTCGGTGGAGACGATTTCCGGCGAGTTGACGTAATCAATTTGCTTGCGCAGATCCGAGTTCAGCGACATGCCGCGCAGGTACTCGTTCAGGCCTTCCTTGGTGGCATCCTGCTCCAGGTTCAGGTTCAGAATGGCCATCGAAACGTCCGGGGT
>NZ_JBNHHB010000469.1:0-1576 GCF_059091905.1 Arthrobacter sp. Dra40 | reverse complement strand
TGAGGACCTCGTCCGCATTCTTGAACATCGGGTCATGCTCCTTACGCATTCTGGGGGAACCTGCCTCCGCTGTACGGGGCCGGCAACAGTTACAACAATAGGAGCAGGGAATTTCCCGACAGTGTCGCAATTGTTTCGGGCAGGTTACTTAATCGATGTGCACTGCAAGTTTACCGTCCGTGGCGCTGGCGCTTGACCGGCCGGCCGGCGGGGCCCGTGGGGCGGGACGGGCGTGCCGTCAGCCGGGGGAGCCTGCCCCGGGTATGAACGGTAAACTTGCAGGGTGGTAAGCAGACGCGATATCGGTTCCTGGCTTGACGGCCCTCCGCAGCCCAACATCCAGCAATGGCCCGGGCAACGGCTCGGCCTCCCGCAATCCGGAGGCGGCTCGATTGCCCGTCCGGGCCGCAGGATCGTGGCGCTGCTGATTGACTGGCTGCTCTGTTACGCCATCGCGAGTGCCTTTTTGGGCGGCGCCCAGCTGGCCATCCTGGCCGTGTTCGCCGTCGAACAGCTGCTGCTGGTGGGAACGCTCGGCTACAGCATCGGCCACCGCCTGCTGGGCATCTACGTACGTAAACTCGACGGCACTGCACCGGGGTTGCTTGCCGCCGTCGTCCGCACGGTTCTGTTGTGCCTGGTCATCCCGGCGGTTATTTTCGACGCCGATCAGCGAGGCTTCCACGACCGGGCCATGGGAACAGTCCTGGTGCGCCGCTAGGCAGTGCACGACGACGCACCCCTGGACGAAGGCGGGAGGACCTCAAACGGAGGCGGAACCGCAGGTCCTGGACAAAACACGAAGGGCTGCCGGTAACAGAACCGGCAGCCCTTCGTGTTTGTCGTGGAGAGGATCAGCGTCCGCGCATGGCCTTGCGGTCCGGGCGGGCCTTGAACGGATCCACACCCTTCGGGATCGGCAGCTTGTTGGCACCCAAAGCCGACAGCCGCTTGTCCACGGCGCTGACTTCCTGTTTGGTCAGTTCCTTCTTGAGCTTCTGCACGGTCTTTGCCACCTTGCTCAGCTCCACCTGGCCCTCGCCGCGGCCGGTTTCGATCACGTGGATCGTGACATTGGGCAGGATGCGGCGCAGCCTGCGCCGTTCGGACTCAACGAGCTGGCGCACTCGGTGCGAGGGGCCTTCGGTGACCAGCACGATGCCCGGGCGGCCCACGGCGCGGAAGACGGCATCCTGTGTCCGCGGGTTAACGGCCACCGGTTGGTCCTGCAGGATCCAGCCGCGGCGCAGCACGCTCAGCGCCGCTCCGGATGCCCCGGGCTGGCCCTCGATCTGCGAGAAGGCCGCTCGTTCGGCACGGCGCGACAGGATGAAGGTGGCAGCCAGCAGGCCCAGCGGGATGGCGATGATCAGCAGCGTGACCCAGTTGTTGATCAGCAGGCCGATGACCAGACCCACGGCGACGATGCCGAGGAATGCCAGCAGCATGAACCAGACAACGTTCGGGTCATTGCGCCGGGTCATCTGGAAGACCTGGCCGATTTGCTTCAGCCGGCCGGGCTTTTTGTTGGCTTTGGACGGCTTCTCCGCCTTAGGTTTGCGTGAGAAGAGACCCC
>NZ_JBNHHB010000468.1:0-1579 GCF_059091905.1 Arthrobacter sp. Dra40 | reverse complement strand
GTAGATGCACCGGGCCCGGTCTCGCAAGGTGACGACGTGATTGTCACAGCGAACATTTGCGGGGTCACCGTTGTTGAGCCGGTGGAAGTCGTATCTGTTGTGCAGGAGCCAGATCGAGTTGGCTTTGCCTACCGCACGATGCCGGGGCATCCTGTTCGTGGTGAGGAAGCGTTTATCGTTCACCGCCACGGCGACGAGGTTCAACTGACGATTCGCTCGCTCACGCGGGCGGCTCCACAGCAACCGTGGCGATTGCTGTACCCACTCCTTCTAATCGCACAGCGGGTCGCGCGAAGGCGATACCTACGTGCGCTCCGATAATCGGGGTAAGAAACGCCGAAACCACGAGAACCGATCTTCTCGAATAAAGCCGCGTCGGACCTTCCCCTGCAGCCATCGGTCATTTATGAGGCTGCGATGCGGCCATTCAGGATGAGGGTAAGGCAGAGTACGGTCAGCGTATGGAAGCTCACCCGATAGATCCGCGTGATCAGACGTCCGAGGTCGCGAAACCGACGTACCGTGTCTATTTCTGGGCAGAGGACGGTAGCGCGAGCGAGGAGTGGGAGCTAAGCGGCGCCGACCTTGACGAGGTACTCGAGTGGATTCCATCGCGATCGCGTGGACGCTCGCACAGCCTCTGGGCAGTGGCCCGAACGCCAGGCGACGTCTGCCATGTACGTCTTCGTGGCATCGACCTCGATACAGAACGCGGAACGTGGCCAAGCTGGGCGAGGCAGGTATACCGGTAAGCCATGGTCATCTGCGCATTGGTTTCCTGCACGCAGGCGGGGCAGATCGCTACTGATGCCAGCTCAACCGGCCACGACTTAGCTTCCACCTGTTTCAGCAACAATAGTTAGGCATTCTCCATGTTCAGGTACCGGTAAACGGTGGCGCGGCTGACGCCAACGATCTTGCCGATGTCAGCGGGTTTGAGGCCCTGGGCCTTCAGCTCATGGGCTCGCTTCACTTTTCGGTCGCCTGCCGTGACTTCCCGCCGTCCCGCCCTGCGCCCGTTGGCGGCAGCTGCAGCCATGCCTGCCTTGGTGCGCTCGGCCAACTGGTCGCGTTCGAGCTGGGCGAACGCGGACATAACGGTGAACATCGCCTTGCCCATGGCGCCTGTGGTGGTGATGCCCTCGGTCAGTGAACGGAAGTGGACACCCCGTTCCTCGAGGTCATCAATGAGCGCCAGCAGGTTCCGCGTGTTGCGGCCCAGCCGGTCAAGCTTCCAGACGACCACTTCATCGCCTTCTCGGAGGTGCTCCAGCATCTTGTCCAGCTCAGGACGCTTGGCCCGTGTGCCGCTCACCCCGTGGTCCGTAAAGACCTTCTTGCAACCGGCCGTTTTCAGCGCGCCATGTTGAAGGTCCGTGTTTTGGTCAACTGTGCTGACCCTGGCATACCCGATACTTGCCACAGCCGTCCTAAGTCACATCAAAGGTTCATTTTAATGTTCCTGAGACTAGCAGACGTGAGACATATTGATGAGACGACGGGGTTGTCTAGAATCCGCGACTTTCTCTCACCTCCAGAAATGGCGGCCGGGGAAGACCGGCTGTCTCAGCAGACGGTC
>NZ_JBNHHB010000467.1:0-1594 GCF_059091905.1 Arthrobacter sp. Dra40 | reverse complement strand
CTTCGCCGCCGCGGGTGATGCTCGCACCGACCCCTTCCGGAGCCATCTTGGCGTCCGCGGGAGTCTCCTCCGGCCCGGGTTGCTCCGGCTCTTTCTCAGGAGGTTCGCTGCCCCACGCGCGGGCGGTGCCTTCGGCGGGCTCATTGCGTTCCGTGCTCCTGCCCTCGTACGGCGGTACGGCGCTGCCGCCGGTATCCGTTTGCCCGCCGGGCGCAGGGTTGGTGCCTTTGTTGAAGTCGTTGCCCAGCCGGTCGGTTTTGGGCTGCTCCCGTTGTTCACCGGACTCGGATGGTTGTTCCTCGTACATGGTGGTCCTCCTCGATAGAGAGTGATGTTCGATTTCCAGCCGTGCGATCTAGGGCAACCCGCTCCCGGAATCACGTTCATGCCCCATCAGCTCGAGGCCGCTCATTGCCTGCTCGGCGCCCTCGGCATCCATTTTCTGCAAGGCGAAACCCATGTGGATCAGGATCCAGCTGCCGGCTTCGGGCGGGCCGTCTTCCAACAGCCCGATGTTAATCTTCCGCTCCGCCCCGGCTACATCAACGAGGGCGAGCTGGTCGCCGTAACCTTCAACGAGTTCGATGACCCGCCCCGGTATCCCCAGGCACATGGCGGTACCTCCTTAGGTGGGATGGGGAACTTCTACTTCAAGGAGCGTGACGACGGCGGCCGCCGCCTTCGGAACAGCGGCCGCTACCGCAGGCGAGAGCCCGATGCCTTCGGTCATGTCGGCCGGCACGCAGCCGACAACGTAGGTTGGCGGCACCTGGCCGCCGAGCGAGCGCAGCCGGTCCAGCACCGCTGCGGGATCCATGCCGTGCGGATCCAACGGCGCTGTGTCCGTCAGGTCTTCGGCACCGACCCGCAGGATGCGAATGCTGCCCGGTTCGGTGTCCGCAGCATCAGGAGGGACAGTATCCACCAGGACCAGCGCGTCCACGCCGGCCAGCAGGTCGTACGCCAGGTGCATTCCCCGGATTCCATAGTCAATGACCTGCACACCGGATTTGGGGCCGTCAGCGCGCGCGATCAAGCACCGCACGACCTCCGGCCCGAAGCCGTCGTCGCGCAGGAACATATTGCCCACGCCGGCCACCAAGGTACGGCCGGTGGATTCCGCTGCGGTACCGCCGGCAGCTGCGCGGGGCTCAGGCCCGGAGTTCACATCCGGCTCAGTTTCAGGTAACGGCGGATGTCCGGAAGCGACCGCAGTCCGACGTAGACGAGGCCGAGCGCCGCGGCGGACAGCACGCCCATGGTTACCATGCCTACTGCTCTCATGCTTGGTTTTTCCTTCCATGCTGGGTTTCGGACTGTCCGGCGGATGGGGCGGGATCAAGTGGCTCCAGTTCGTCCGGCGCGTAGTAAAAGGATCGGCCGTAACCCTCGTGCAGGTCGGCTGCCGGGTCCTGTTCGAAGACCAGGCCGACATGCGTGCTGCCATCGACGTCGAAATGGACGCTGGTGACTTTTGCCGTTTGGCCGGCGAAGAATAGATCCTGGGCATCGGCCCGCCGGCCCGGTTTCACTCGCACCCTGCTGCCGCGGGCGACCGGAACGTTTCCGATCAGCACGGCGTCCTCGTCAGGAT
>NZ_JBNHHB010000466.1:0-1602 GCF_059091905.1 Arthrobacter sp. Dra40 | reverse complement strand
CGCCTCACACCCCTCGAATTTGAGACAATCGAAACCGGCCTTCAAGCCGCTTAGAAACCATCAACCCCGAGAGTCAACGAAACCCGGGGCAGTCCCAAACGCCTTGGGCATCCTTGTATTCGACCAGCGGGTGCGCGAGACGTATGCCACCGCCGAACCATTCCCGGGTCTCGGCGCCCTGGACCGCTATCTGGCTGGGGTCGAAGCCGGCGCGCGGCATGCGGAGGCACTCACCCTCGAAGGGCTCGTCGATGCGATCTCCCAGTGGGGCGTACCCAGCGCGACCCTCACAGCGACTCTCACCGAGTATGCGGACGCGGTGGCCGCCGGTGGAGGATCAGCGGGCGGTGCGCCGGTATCTGGCCTTGCGGACCCTCCGAATACGCCGCCCTTTTATGCGATCGAGGTACAGCCGTCGATAACATTCACTTTTGGTGGGATACCGATTGACGCAGAAGGCCGAGCGCTCGATGCAGTCGGCGTGCCTGTCCCCGGAGTCTTTGCGGCGGGGGCAGATATCGGCGGCCTTTCTAACTATGGGTACGCGGGAGGCCTCGCACCCGCCTATATCACCGGTAAATGGGCCGGCGCCTCTGCTGCCAAGTTTGCAGCGCGACAATCAGGATCGGGGCGGGAATGACACCTCGCAGCAAGCAATACGTCGGCGTCCGTCTCGGCGCTTTTGTCGCGGGGTCACGGTGAGCGCGGACCTGTATGGCCGCAGCGTTGCCGCGCTCGGAAATACGGTGGCTTAGCTGGAGGCCAGACTCATGACGCAAGTTGAAAGTCTCGCGCTGGTCCACGCGTTTCGCCGTGACCTCGCGAAGGAGCTAACGCATTGGCTTTCATAGGACGTGCACGCGGACCTGTTGCAAAGCTCGTCGGCCAGCTCAAACCCACCCACCTCAACGGAACTGGCAATCCAGAGTACGGAGCTTGGGCCGTTCGGTCGCGATCGAGCAGGTGTTCAACATCCCCGCGCTGGGAGCGTTCGCGATCACTTCGTCGTCGCGAATGGCCTCCCTGTGCTCCGGGCGTCGTCCGCGTGACCACCGTGCTGGTCCTTGTCGTTAGCGTCGCCACCGACGTGGTCTACATCGTCCTGAACTCGAAGGTGCGTGTGATGACCTCCACGACGCAGCTGGCGGTGAACCGTCCGAAAAGGTCAACATTCCCCGGTTCGCCGAGCTTTCCCGACGCTCTGTCTGTTGCGCCAACCAAAGCGGGTTGCGTGTCGCCCGCCGGACCATCGGAGGGAGTCGGCGCGCGGGTACAACCGAGCAACCATGACGCGTCCGATCGCCATGCCGATAACTGGGGCGACCACGCTGATCTCATCGCCGCGATCGCTCGTCTCCGAGCTTCGCGACTTGGGCGAGGTCGCTAGCACTGTGCGCTCTGTGCCCAAAACTTCTCGCGCATTTCCGCGGAGAATCCATCCGACGAGGCAAATCCGCGCCCGATGAGGTTGTCTGCGTCTCCAGTCGCTGGAACGGCATGAAGATTGTCAGCGGCCATGAAAAACTGCCCGTAGATGGCCACGAAAGTGCCCGCTGGCGGCCAGTAAAACTGTCCATTCGCGGCCATGTAATCTGCCCACTT
>NZ_JBNHHB010000465.1:0-1625 GCF_059091905.1 Arthrobacter sp. Dra40 | reverse complement strand
GCATGGGCGGCTTCTAAGCTTCCCGGCCACCATCCCGGCCTGATGCCAGGCCACGGTCAACGCAGGGCGCGGTTTCCCATCCGGGAGCCGCGCCCTGCGGCGTTAACCCATTGGCTCCTCGACCCTAGCGGCAACCAGACTGCCGCATCGACCCCTTTGCGGCATCACTCCGTGTCCGGCAAGCGGAGCCAGGCCTGACTCTCGCGCTCCCAGGCGGCGAGTTCTCCGGCGAGGTTTTGCCGGGCGTTCTCCAGCCACTTCTGCCGCGCCGCCGGTGTCCGGTACAGCGGATCCAGCGCCAGCAGGCGGCGGACGACGGCGGTTCGCCCGGATGCGAAGGCAGCGTCCGTCACGTGCGCATATTCTTTGCGGACGTCGCGGACATAGCTGCGGTACTGCTCCGGCGTTCCGCCCAGGACCGCAAGATCGGCGTCGCACAACAGGGCGCCGGATTCATCCTGCGGGCCAGGGGCATGGCCGGCCGTGAGGAGGACCAGCCGAACCACTTCGGCGGTCTCGTCGCCGCTACAGCCGGCAGCCGGCAGGTATGCAGCGGCCAGGTCGGCGGAGTCCTGTTCATCCTGGCCGGGCCGTCCGTTGTAGACGGCGTCGTGGAACCAGGCTGCCAGCCTCAGCGCGCGCGGGCAGCCCGAACCAACCCCCGGCGAGAGCTGTTCCAGCGCCTCCAGAACTGCCAGCAGGTGGCGGGGGCCGTGGTAGTGGCGGTGCGGTTCTTCCCAACGCTCCAGCAGCCCGCGGCCCAGTTCCTCCTGACCTGGCAGCAGCTCGTTCCACCGGCGCAGCAGCACCTTCCGCAGTTTCTCCGGGCGCTGCCGGGCGGGGATGCGCAGCCCGCTGGCCTGCAGCCGGCGGGTCAGCTCGCCGGCGCTTACCTCCACGGCGCCCAGAAGGACCAGCTCACGGTAGCGGCTGACCGGCACGTCGTAGTGATCCCGGTCGAAGGCACGCTCGCGGATGCCGGCGGCCGCGGCGAAGCGGTGAAGTTCGGCCAGCGAGGTGTCGGAGACCAGGTGGGAAAAGCGGGTGCCGTGGGCGGGCCAGAGCGGGGGATCGATAAGAATTGCCACCTGCCCAGCCTAGGGCCAGGAATGTTGGCCGGATCTGAAAAGATGGAAGTCATGACTATCACTGCTGCCGCCGACGGCTCTGCACTTGGCAATCCTGGACCGGCCGGCTGGGCCTGGTACATCGACGACACGGCGTGGGCTGCCGGAGGCTGGCCGCACGGGACCAACAACCAGGGTGAGCTGATGGCCGTGCTGGACCTGTTCCGGGCCACGGCCCACCTGCCCCAGGAACACTTGCGGGTGCTGTGCGATAGCCAGTACGTGATCAACTGTGTGACCAAGTGGATGTCGGGCTGGAAGCGGCGGGGCTGGAAAAAGGCAGACGGCAAGCCGGTGCTGAACGTCGACCTGCTCAAGGACATCGACGCCGCGGTCAAGGGACGCAGTTACGAGTTTGAGTGGGTCAAGGGGCACGCCGGACACGCGCTGAATGAAGCCGCCGACGAACGCGCCCGCGCGGTGGCGATCGCTTTCCAGAACGGCACCAGCGCCCCGGCCGGCCCCGGCTTTCCCGGCGGCCCGGTAACGTCCGGCAGT
>NZ_JBNHHB010000464.1:0-1633 GCF_059091905.1 Arthrobacter sp. Dra40 | reverse complement strand
ACACCGCCAAGCAGTTCACCGGCGTCGAGGGTTCCACGGTCTCCATCAAGGACACCGTGGAAGGCTTCAAGGCCATCTGCGACGGCGAACTCGACCACATTGCCGAGCAGGCCTTCTTCAACGTGGGCGGCTTGGACGACGTCGAGCGCCAGTGGGCCAAGATCCAGGAACAGACCGGGAAGTAAGGCCTGTGGCTAATATTTCTGCTGAACTGGAAGTTGAGATTGTTGCCGCGGACCACTTCGTGTGGTCCGGGCCGGCAACAATGGTCAAGGCGCGGACCAGCGACGGCGAGATCGGGATCCTGCCCGGGCACAGCCCGGTGCTGGCCGTCCTGGCCGCCGGCGAGCTGGCCATCGAGCCGGTCTCCGGTGAGCGCATCAACGTGAAGGTCGACGGCGGGTTCTTCTCCGTCGACAGCAACCGGGTTGTCATCGTCGCAGACAATGCGACGGTTGACGGCGGGGCTGCTGCGGGGACCCGCTAGCCCCCGGTGAACGGACTCGACATCACGTTCGCCTTACTGGCGGCAGTTTTCCTGCTGCTGGTTCTGGCACTGATCGCCTTCGGGGTGCGCCGCTACCAACTGCGGCGCGCCCTGGGCACCTTCGACGCCTCCATCGCCATGCTGCCTAACAGCTGGCAGATGGGGGTTTGTCGTTATACGGACACTCATTTGGAGTGGCTGCGTCTGTTGTCGTTGAGTCCCAAGCCCCGCTACAAATTCCGGCGGAGCTCGCTGGAACTGCAAGGGTGGCGCCAACCGACGGAAGCTGAACGGGCAAAAATCCAGCCCGGATCAATCGTTGTCATGCTCACGCATGAGAAACAGGACCTGTCGATGGCCATGACCTTCGACGTTTATGCCGGTCTCTCGTCCTGGCTCGAAGCCGGACCCGTGATCGGCATCGGCACCTGGCGTTAAGCGAAGGCTCTACGGCGCGGTCTCCCCGGGAGCCGCGCCGTCAGCCGTTTAACAAGCACAACCGTGCCGCGACCGTAGGATGGTTTTCATGGATGACGTGATTGTGGTGCACGGGCCCAGCTCCCTCAACGGGCGGGTGGAAGTCTCTGGCGCCAAGAACAGCGTCTTGAAACTGATGGCTGCGGTCCTGCTGGCTGAGGGCCGTTCCACCATCACCAACGTCCCCGACATCCAGGACGTCTGGATCATGTCCGAGCTGCTGCGCAGGCTTGGCTGCGTGGTGGATTACGACGTCGACGCTGCCAGCGTCCATATTGACGTCCCGGCCACGCCGGGGCACCAGGCCGACTACGACCTTGTCCGCGCCATGCGTGCGTCCATTTCGGTGCTGGGTCCGCTCGTGGCCCGGTGCCGCCAGGCCGAGGTGGCGCTGCCCGGGGGAGATGCCATCGGCAGCCGCGGACTGGACATGCACCGGGCCGGGCTGGAACAAATGGGTGCCCAAATCAGCATCGACCATGGCTACCTCGTGGCCAAGGCCCCGCAGGGACTGCACGGCACCCACCACCGGCTGCCGTATCCATCCGTCGGTGCGACCGAGAACCTGATGATGGCCGCTACGCTGGCCCGGGGCGTGACGGTGATCGACAATGCCGCGCGGGAACCGGAGATCACCGATATCGCTGACCTGCTGGTCTCGATGGGCGC
>NZ_JBNHHB010000463.1:0-1640 GCF_059091905.1 Arthrobacter sp. Dra40 | reverse complement strand
GCCGGCTTGTAAAGGATGAAGGCGATAGTCCAGCCGACGGCCTTTTGGAACCATTGCCTGCCCATTTCCGTGTTCGTGAATGCGGCCGTGGTGGGCAGGATGCCCGCCAGGATCACCAGCATGCCGCTGCGGACAACCATCAGCACTATCTGAACCAAAGATGCGATCAATCCAACCAGGCCCAGAACGATCAGAATGAACTGGGCGATACCGCTCTGACCGGTCATAACCAGGCCATTCATTGCCTCGGCAAAACCCTTACCATCCGTGGACCGCTGGATGATCGCGGCCGCGAAGGTATCGGCCGCGATCACCAATATGGCGATGACTCCCAGACCGAGTCCTGAAACCAGGGTGAGTGTGAGAAGTGACCGGAGCAAATCCTTTAGGGGCGCGCCGCGCTGTTCCCAGACCATCCGGATGCCGCCAATAATCACGGAAAGGACGGCCAGGGTCAGAGTCCAGGGCATCAGCTCACTGTTCACGGCGGATACCACGGGACTCTCTGCTGATCCGTCCTCACTGGTCAGGTTCACGGTCGGCATGGAAACCCAGAACGTGGATAACGTCGTCACCATCTGGCTCATGCCTTCAGTGATGGCCTTGCCCAGGTTGGTTATAGCGTCGTCCACGGCTCCTGATACCACGTTGCCGGCAACGCACGTGATGTCACCCAGTTTGCAGTCAGCCATCGCTTACACCCCAGACCAGGCAATGAAGCCGCTCAGATCGGTGAGCTGGGCGGTGCCAGTGAATATCTGGCCATCATCTGAGGCTTTGACCTTCCAGTCTCCGTCCACCCACCGCAGCGAGAGGACGCTGTGCGCCAAGGCCCCGTTTTGGAGCTGAAAGGCCAAATCAACATCGGCCTCAGTGGGGCTGTAGGACTTCATGATGAATCCCCTGATTTGTGCGCTTTGACTGGATTCAGTCGATGAACTTCGTGTTGTCGCAGCCTTGATGGCCGCGTCCCTGCCGGCGCCCGGTACCAGTAGCCGCTCCGCGAGCTTGACCTCGTCCTGGGCGGAGGAACCGAGAGCGACGGCGTTCGCCGCAGAATAGAGTGCTCCAGTCGGTGAGTGTGCAAAGCATGAACGGAAGCCGCTGGCGTCGGTCAAACCTGGGCCGGAAGTCGTGGGCTCAGTCGGTGCAGCCATGCGGCCGACCAGTTCCCACTTGGATTGGGGAGCCGCTCCTAGGGCTGTGTCAGAAGAAGAAGGCAGCCCACAGATGCTTTTGTCTGCACGGGCGGGACTGAGACTTGCTGCAGCTGAGGCGGATTCCGCTGTGTCCGGTATGGGGCGGGCATCGCTCTTGCCCTTGGGGAGAAGGAAGATGATGATCCCTGCCGCAACCAGCGCAACCACAAGCGCGGCCGCGATGATGAACCCGGGCCTGGTGAACGGATTGCTTTCGGTGGTGCTCTCTGTTGACTGGCTCATACGGAACCTCCCGTTGATGGTGCTGGCTTAGACGAAGGCGCGGACGATGCCTGCGGCACCGGTGATGATGATGCAGCCCATGAGGACCCAGCCGAGCTTGCCGATCGCCTGTGCGCCTTCACCGCGCTGGAGTTGGATGACCATGCCGATGCCGACGATGATGACGCCCAGGACGCCGAGGACCAGGCCGATGCCGGA
>NZ_JBNHHB010000462.1:0-1650 GCF_059091905.1 Arthrobacter sp. Dra40 | reverse complement strand
GCGCCGCGCTGGATGCCGGCGATTGTTCCGTCCGTCCACTGGGCATCGCGGAACAGTTCCTTGGTAGCCTCCTGGATGTCCTCGCGCTGTTCAAGCGGGATCTTGCGGTCCTCGCCCATGTAGGTTCCGACCCACCGGCCGACCGGATCCAGTGCGAAGATGAAAATGCCGTCCGCCCACTTCTGGCCGTCGGAGCTAAGCCACTCGGGGTGCTCCGCGCGGGCAAAGCGAAGTACCTCTGCGTTGAGGTTGGCGGAGGCAGAGCCGTTGTAGGTGTAGATGGCCACCTTGGTTGGCTCGTAAAAGTCGATAGCCTCCACGGCGGGCAGGAGCGTGTTCTGGTCCAGGACGCCGGCGGTGTCCTCCACGACGACCTCGGTGGGGAACACGGCGTGTGCGGCGGGGGCTGCGCCCAGCAGTCCGGCCAGCACCAAGATCAGCGTGCCAAGCATCCTTTTCATCTGTCCCGTTTCTCCGGTTCCGCGGTAAATGGCTTCACCGGCACCCTATCCGGTGCGGGGAACTGGGAGGCAGACGGCGCTGCACATGACGGTGGGCCGGCTCCGCGAGCCGGCCCACCGTCGTCGTCATGCGGGTTCTACCGAGGCGTGAGGGCTAGAGGCTGACGCCGAAGACCAACGGGAGCAGGGTGTAGAGCGTCACCACGATCAGTACCAAGGAGACCAGATTCAGCCAGAGGCCGGCCCGCACCATCTGTTTAATGGACACCTCGCCGGAGCCGAAGGCCACCGCGTTCGAGGGCGTGGCGACGGGCAGCATGTAGGCCGAGCAGACAGCGAGGGTCATGACGATGGTCATCAGGAGCGGATCGATGCCGACGCCCACGGCGACGGCCCCCATGATCGGGAAGAACGCCGCCGCGGTGGCCGTGTTGCTGGTGAGCTCGGTGAGACCCAGGCCGACCACCGCGGCGACCAGCACGATGACCACCGGAGGCATGCCGTTCAGCCCGCCGACCTGATTGCCGATCCATTCTGACAGGCCCGTTGAGGTGAACATGGCGGAGAGCGAGAGGCCGCCACCGAACAGCAGGAGCAGGCCCCACGGGATGTCGCGGGCCGAGGACCACTGCAGCAGCGGTGCCGATCCCTTGCCGGCCGAGCGCTTGTTAGCCGGGACCAGGAAACAGGCAATGGCAGCGCCCATGGCCACCTGCGTGTCCGAAATGGTGGCGAGGAACGGCAGGGCCTGGGCTACTGCGGGAATTTGGGCGATAAAGGGCACCGCCACCCAGCAGAAAATTGCGGCCAGGAAGATCGCGCCGACGCGCCGCTCGGGGGTTGTCATGGCCCCGAGCTTCGCGATTTCGTCGCGGATGAGCTGTGCCCCGCCGGGAATCTGCTCCAGCCGGGTACGGAAGACGAGCTTGGTCAGCACAAACCAGGCGATGAACAGCATGACCGCCGCGAACGGCACGCCGACCAACATCCACTGGCCAAACTGCATCTCGTAGTTCTGTTCAGAACCGAGGTAGGCGGCCATCAGCGCCATGGGCGGCTGGCCAATGAGCGTGGCCATGGAGCCGATGGTGACGCCGTAGGCGATGCCGAGCATCATGGCCGCGGCGAACTTGGCGTCCACCGCGTCACGGTCGATGTTGCGGATCAACTGCAGGATGGAGACGCCGAT
>NZ_JBNHHB010000461.1:0-1654 GCF_059091905.1 Arthrobacter sp. Dra40 | reverse complement strand
GGTTCGACGGCGTGGAGCAGCTCCATCCGCGGGTTCCCGCGGCCGCCTTGGACGAAGCCCTCGAACAGCTCGATCCGCAGGTCCGGGCCGGCCTGGAGGAATCCATCGCCCGGGCCAGGAAATTCGCGGCGGCGCAAAAGCCGGCGGACACCGACGTCGAAATCGGTGACGGGGCAGTGGTGACGCACAAGTGGATTCCGGTGAACCGGGTGGGCCTCTACGTTCCGGGCGGGCTGGCCGTGTACCCGTCCTCGGTGGTGATGAACGTGGTGCCTGCCCAGGCCGCTGGCGTGGCGTCCATCGCCCTGGCATCGCCGCCGCAGAAGGATTTCGGCTCGCTGCCGCACCCCACCATCCTGGCCGCGGCCAGGCTGCTGGGCATCGACGAGGTGTATGCCATCGGCGGTGCGCAGGCGGTGGCCGCCTTCGCCTATGGAGCGCCCGGGAATGACCACGGCCCGGCTCTGGAACCGGTGGATGTGGTCACCGGACCCGGCAACGTCTACGTGGCCACGGCCAAGAGGCTGGTCAAGAGCGTGGTGGGCATCGACGCTGAGGCGGGCACCACCGAGATCGCCATCCTGGCCGATGAGACTGCCAATCCGGCGTTCATCGCGGCCGACCTGATCAGCCAGGCTGAACATGATCCGCATGCGGCCTCCGTCTTGATCACCGCGTCGGAGGAACTGGCCGGCGCGGTGCGGGCGGAACTTGGCGGGCAAGTCGCCAGGACCAAGCACGCAGAGCGGGTGCGCCAGGCGCTTTCCGGTCCACAGTCGGGCACCATCCTGGTGGACGGGCTGGAACAGGGCATCGCCGCCTGCGATGCCTATGCCGCCGAGCATCTGGAAATTCAGACCGCCGACGCAGCCGCGGTGGCCGCCCGGATCCGTAACGCGGGAGCGATTTTCGTGGGCGACTTCAGCCCGGTGAGCCTGGGCGACTACTGCGCCGGCTCCAACCATGTGCTGCCCACCAGCGGAACCGCCACCTTCGCCAGCGGCCTCAACGTGACCACGTTCCTGCGTGCCGTGCAGGTGATCAACTACGGCAGCGCGGCGCTGCGGGAAGTCAGCGGGCACATTGCCGCGCTCTCCCGGGCCGAGGACCTGCCGGCCCACGGAGACGCTGTCTCCATCCGGTTCGCCTGATCGGCGACTGCCACCGGGACTGCCTCAACCCCAACATGTAGTAATAACAAGCTTGTAATTCACCTACATATAGTTCTAGGATGGATTTTGTTGGCGGTCCCCGAGGGAAGGAGTGTGGCGTGTATTGTCCGTTCTGCCGCAACTCCGATTCCCGGGTAGTGGACAGCCGCCTGACCGACGATGGTTCGGCGATCCGCCGGCGCCGCCAGTGTCCCGCCTGCGGCCGCCGGTTCACCACGGTGGAGACCACCAGCCTCAGCGTCATCAAGCGCTCGGGCGTCAGCGAGCCATTTAGCCGCACGAAGGTGGTCAACGGGGTGCGCAAGGCCTGCCAAGGCCGGCCCGTGACCGAGGACGACCTGGCCATGCTCGCCCAGGAAGTCGAAGAATCGGTGCGCGCCAGCGGAGCAGCGGAGATCGACGCGCATGAGGTGGGCCTGGTCATCCTGGGCCCGCTGAAGAAGCTGGACCTGATCGCGTACCTGAGATTTGCCAGTGTTTAC
>NZ_JBNHHB010000460.1:0-1664 GCF_059091905.1 Arthrobacter sp. Dra40 | reverse complement strand
CTCCATAGGGTAGTGGCGCAATTGGTAGCGCAGCGGTCTCCAAAACCGCAGGTTGCAGGTTCGAGTCCTGTCTGCCCTGCGCAGAACCGTCGCAGATTTGACTGCAGCAGTTCAGCATCCCAGCACGAAGCAGCGGTCCCGGCCGGCCGAGGCCGTCCGGGGGCCGGACACCGGACAGAATGAGTGAGGCCAGGTTGACCGATACGTCTTCCAGCAGTCCCCAGGGACGCCCCACCGGACGAAAGACCGAGAAGCGCGGTTTCTTCGCCCGGATCATTCTGTTTGTCCGCCAGACCATTGCAGAACTGAAAAAGGTCGTTACTCCGACCCGCAAGGAATTGCTGAACTACACGCTGGTGGTGATCGCTTTCGTGGTCGTCATGATGCTGATCGTCACGGTGCTGGATCTGATTTTCGGCCAGGGCGCGTTCTTCGTCTTCGGAGACGGCATACCCGAACAGTAACGTCCGCGTTTGCGGCAGCCGTACGGATGGACGATGACGACGGCGGACAGCCGGCGCGAGTCAAGTGAGCTGAAGAAGAAAGCAGGAAGCTAAGTGTCCGACCAGGAACTCGAAGCCCAGAACTCCGAAGAAAACGTAGATCTGGAAGCAGACGAGCAGGTTACCGAGACCGGCGCCGCCGAGGTGGCGGCTTCTGGCGTTGACGCCGCCGACGAGGCTGCCGGTACCGATCTGGCGAGCGAGCTTGACGAGCTTGACCAGGCCGCCGAAGATGCTCCCCTTTTCGATGAGGAAGCCGGCCCCGCCGCTGACGCGGAGGCGGGCGAAGAGGCTGCTGACGAAGCGCCCGCCGCCAATGATGCCGATGACGCCGCAGCCGCCGATGACGCCGCGGAAGAGGTCGAGCAGACCGAAGAGGAAGCACTCGAAGCGTTCCGTGCCAAGCTGCGCCGCCAGCCCGGTGACTGGTATGTCATCCACTCCTACGCCGGCTACGAGAACCGTGTGAAGGTCAACCTGGAGACCCGCATCCAGACCCTGAACATGGAGGACTTCATCTACGAGATCCAGGTCCCGATGGAAGAGGTCGTGGAGATCAAGAACACCACGCGCAAGCTGGTCAAGCGCGTGCGCATCCCCGGCTACGTGCTGGTCCGGATGGACCTGACCGACGCCTCTTGGGGCGCTGTTCGCCACACGCCGGGCGTGACCGGTTTCGTCGGCAACGCCCACAACCCGGTGCCGCTGAGCCTGAAGGAAGTTGCTTCCATGCTGGAGCACACCATCACCGGCACCAAGTCGGAAGCAGGCGGAAAGGCGGCCGGCAAGAGCACGGCGCCGAGCACCCCGATCACGGTCAACTTCGAGGTCGGCGAGTCCGTCACGGTCAACGACGGGCCGTTCGAGACACTGCCGGCCACCATCTCCGAGATCAAGCCGGAATCCCAGCAGCTGGTTGTGCTGGTGACCATCTTCGAGCGCGAAACCCCGGTGACGCTCTCGTTCAGCCAGGTCACCAAGCTCCAGTAACCGAAGACTTCGTGTGGATCCGGAACCGCTTTGTCCGGACCTGCACGGCCGGCCGCCACGCCATGGCGGCCAACCACCGCCGGCACGCTCCTGTGCCGTGCGGTACGTAATGTGAGAGAAGGACCCGATATGGCCCCCAAGAAAAAGGTCACCGGCCTCATCAAGCTCCAG
>NZ_JBNHHB010000459.1:0-1665 GCF_059091905.1 Arthrobacter sp. Dra40 | reverse complement strand
TGGTCACCCAGCTACAGAACCAGGACCCCAGCTCGCCCATGGACACCAACCAGATGATCTCCCAGACCACCCAGCTGGCCATGATGGAGAGCATCTCGACCATGACCACCACCAGCGAGGAGAACTTTTCGCTGCAGATGCGCGGTGTGGCCGCGGCGCTGGTGGGCCGCGAGGTGAGCTACTACGGCGCTGACGGCTCCCTGCTGACGGGCACGGCCACCTCGGTCTCCTACGCCGGGCCGGTGCCGCAAGTGATCGTCGACGGCCGGGAGATCCCGCTGGACCTGGTCGCCGGGATCACCGCTGCCGGAGCGCCGGGCCGGTCGGGTTCCGATGAAGGCACTAACGACGCCGGTGCCTCCTCGGGTGGTTCTGTCGCCGACGCCGCGGCCAACACCGGGCCTGTCGAAGCCTCCGGCCCCACTGGAGGTATCGCCGCCTGACATGTCGCACCCTGATCCGGCTTGTGCCGCCAGCAGAATTTCCCAGTCACTGAATCATTCGTCCGTTCCACCATTCGAAAGGCGCTGACCATGCTCCGCTCGCTCTACTCCGGAATCTCCGGGCTCCGCTCCCACCAGACCATGCTTGATGTCACCGGCAACAACATTGCCAACGTCAACACCACCGGCTTCAAGGCTTCCTCCGTCCAGTTCCAGGACACCTTGTCCCAGATGACCCAGGGCGCCGGTGGCCCGCAGGCCCAGGCCGGCGGCACCAACCCCGCCCAGGTGGGGCTCGGCGTGCAGGTGGCCGGCATCTCGACCAACTTCACCCAGGGCTCCTCGCAGGCCACGGGCAAAGCCACCGACATGATGATCTCCGGCGACGGCTTCTTCGTCACCACCAAGGGTGGCGAACAGCTCTACACCCGTGCAGGCGCCTTTGAATTAGACTCCAACGGCCGATTGGTCTCCCCGGACGGGGCAATCCTGCAGGGCTGGATGGCAGATGCCGACGGTAACATGCCCGTCGGCGGACCCATTGGTGCGATCGACCTTTCCCCGGACGCCATCTCCAAAGCCCGTGCCACGTCCGAGGCAGTACTGGCCGGAAACCTTCCGTCTGACGCCAAGGTAGCTGATGCCCTTGTCCGCGATGTTGAGGTCTTTTCGGCGGACGGCACCAAGACCAGCCTCTCCTTGACCTTCACTCGCACAGCAAGCGGCTGGGACGTTGCCAAGACCGGCAGCGGGACTGTCGGTGCATCGCTTGCCCTCAACGGGAATGGCGTCCTGACGCCAAACAACCCCATGACGGTTGACGGTGTCAACGTCGTTCTGACAGGTCTTAGCGGTTACGCAGGCATGACTACCGTCGGTTTCAACAGCCAGAACGGTCGTGCTGCCGGCACCCTCGAGTCCTTCACCATGAGCCCCGATGGCACGCTGATGGGTTCCTTCAGCAACGGAGACCAGGCCGTCGTTGGCCGGGTCGCCTTGGCGAACTTCACCAACCCGGGCGGCCTTGAAAAGGCTGGCGCATCGTCGTACCGCGTGACGGCCAACTCCGGTCAGGTCGAACTTGGAACCGCCGGTACCGGTGGCCTCGGGACGCTGGCCGGTGGCTCGCTGGAAATGTCCAACGTGGACCTGTCCCAGGAATTCACCAACCTGATCGTCGCGCAGCGCGGCTTCCAGGCCAACGCCCGCATCATCACCACCT
>NZ_JBNHHB010000458.1:0-1674 GCF_059091905.1 Arthrobacter sp. Dra40 | reverse complement strand
GGATGTATTCGCGCGGAATACGGCCACCGGTGACCTTGTTCTCGAACTCGTAGAAGGTGCCGTCGGTGGTGTCCAGCGGCTCGAAGGAGACCTGGACCTTCGCGAACTGGCCGGATCCACCCGTCTGCTTCTTGTGGGTGAAGTCGACCTTCTCGACAGCCTTCTTGATGGTTTCGCGGTAGGCCACCTGGGGCTTGCCCACGTTGGCCTCGACCTTGAACTCGCGGCGCATGCGGTCCACCAGGATGTCCAGGTGCAGCTCGCCCATGCCGCCGATTTCGGTCTGGCCGGTCTCTTCGTTCAGCGAAACGGTGAACGTCGGGTCCTCGGCGGAGAGCTTCTGGATCGCCGTGGAAAGCTTCTCCTGGTCGCCCTTGGTCTTCGGCTCGATCGCGACGAAGATCACCGGCTCCGGGAAGGACATGGACTCGAGCACGATGGGTGCATCGACGGCCGACAGGGTGTCGCCGGTAGTGGTGTCCTTCAGGCCGATCACCGCGTAGATGTGGCCTGCGTGCACCTCTTCCACCGGGTTTTCCTTGTTGGCGTGCATCTGGAACAGCTTTCCGATGCGCTCCTTCTTGCCCTTGGTGGTGTTCAGCAACTGCGTACCGGAAGTGGCCTTACCGGAGTAGACGCGGATGAACGTCAGCTGGCCGAAGAACGGGTGCGCGGCAACCTTGAACGCCAGAGCGGAGAACGGCTCGTCCTCGCTCGGCTTGCGGGTCAGCTCGATTTCCTCGTTCTTGGGATCGTGACCGATCATCGACGGGACGTCCACCGGCGACGGCAGGTAGTCGATAACGGCGTCCAGCATCGGCTGTACGCCGCGGTTCTTGAACGCGGAACCACAGAAGACCGGGTAGACCTCAGAGTTGACGACCATCTTGCGGATGCCGGCCTTCAGCTCGTCGATGGAGATCTCTTCGCCTTCGAGGTACTTCTCCATGAGCTCGTCCGAGGACTCGGACACGGTCTCAACGAGCTGCGCGCGGTATTCCTCGGCTTTGGCCTGCAGGTCCGCGGGAATCTCCCGGGTCTCGTAGGCAGCACCCATGGTGACGTCGCCCTTGGCGTCGCCTTCCCATACCAGTGCCTTCATGGTCATCAGGTCGACGACGCCGATGAAGTCGTTCTCGGAACCGATCGGCAGCTGCATGACCAGCGGCTTGGCGCCCAGGCGCTTGATGATGGTGTCCACCGTGAAGTAGAAGTCAGCACCGAGCTTGTCCATCTTGTTGACGAAGCAGATACGCGGAACTTCGTACTTGTCGGCCTGGCGCCACACAGTCTCCGACTGCGGCTCCACGCCTTCCTTGCCATCGAAGACAGCAACGGCACCGTCGAGGACGCGCAGCGAACGCTCCACCTCCACCGTGAAGTCCACGTGGCCCGGGGTGTCGATGATGTTGATCTGGTTCTGGTTCCAGAAGCAAGTCACCGCGGCGGAGGTGATGGTGATGCCGCGTTCCTTTTCCTGTTCCATCCAGTCAGTGGTCGACGCACCGTCGTGAGTTTCGCCGAGCTTGTGGTTCACACCCGTGTAGAACAGGATGCGTTCGGTAGTGGTGGTCTTGCCGGCATCGATGTGGGCCATGATGCCGATATTGCGGACCTTCGTGAGGTCGGTTAGCACGTCCAGTGCCACAATGTCTCCCTTTGTAGGTGAGGGGT
>NZ_JBNHHB010000457.1:0-1675 GCF_059091905.1 Arthrobacter sp. Dra40 | reverse complement strand
GGGTGTGGGAGAGTAGGTCACCGCCGGACATTCTTTACACAAGGGAAGGCCCCGCCAACGACGGCGGGGCCTTCCCCCGTTAACCCACCAACCACCCATGCCCCCGGTCGCCGGACGGGGGAGGCCGAACGGGCCGGGCGTGACCCGGTCCCCGATTCGAGGGACGTGTTCTCTGGTTCCGGCCCCGTCGGATCGGGACGCGTCCTGGTTCTGACGGCTGCAGGCCCGGGCAGTCGATTCCGGCCCAACCTACACAGGCCGCACTTCTATTCCGGCAGTGGACCGGAGCGTCCCGGGGGCCGCGCCTCGCGGGGTGGTGGGCATCGAGGTCGGTCTCGTGCTTGCAGGCCTTCCGCTGTCGATGGCGGCCTGCATAGCAGGTGGTTTGTCGGCCATTGAAGCTTCCGGAGGTGTTGGCGTCAGCCTGACTGCCATTTGTGTGGCTGGACTAGCCACGGTTTAGCGATGCCGGCGGTAACGGAGGCCGACGATCCCCTTGCCGCGTCCCGTGCCGGAAACCAGGTCGAGCATTCGTCGATCAAGTCGAGCTCCATGAGCGACCGCCAGAGACAGCACCGCCCCAGAACACCATGTGGCCGTCGCCGCCACCCGGAGCTGGTCGATGTCTTTTGTCATGTCGCCAGCTGCGATGGTGTCGTTGGCCCGCATGGCTGTCATCAGGATCCGGAAGAGGCGACCTTACGGGCAGCGGTTCTCACGGTCTCAGTGAAGTCGTGCTCGGCAGCCGGCGGAAGGGCTGCGGCCATAACCTCCAAGCGGGCCGCCCATGATGTGCGCGTAGGCACTCTGGTAGAAATCGCTCTCTGCTTCAGAGGCCCAAGATCGGCGGGCAGGCTGAAGCAGAACGGAAGGTACTCGCTACCCTCGTCAGGGATAAGGCCGCTCCAACGACTACTACAGGAACTCCCACGAGATGAGCGTCCGCATGATCGGCACTCCTTGGTCTTGAATCGGCCAACGGCACGGCGCCCCTTGGCGTTGCGGTGGTCTCAGTGCTTACCGGCGACGTCGGTCGAGGCGTTGGCCCCGGTATCGCCTTCCGCGTAGGGCAGTGTTACGGATCCCAATAAGCCAACGCCGGCCGCTGGCTTTGTCATTCGTGAGGGACAGCGCCCTGACCGCTCCCGCGAGCCGCAGCCCTGAAAGGCTGGGGGAAATCCCCACCGCAGAGGCCAGGCGATTTCCTGACCGGTTCGACCCACCCTTGATGGCGAGGCCACCGACGTAGGCCCGAAAGAACGTCCGCATGGAGGCCGGCAGCGGAGCGCAAGTCCTTGCCGGCATCGCGTAACCGCAAGTCGACGCCGCGGGGAGTGATCAATCGCCACCACGTGCAGGGCAATGCGTTCCGTTGTCCAGGACCTGGCGCGTTACTGCAGTGCGATGCCCTCCACCCGTTCCGTCCGGCTTCGTCGGGGATGCCCTCCGATCTTGTGAGCGGGTGCACAGGGCGGTGTGTGGTCTCGGCGGGTGGTGCGGGGTGGTGTCGGGGGTGGCGGTTCCTTGTGGTGGCGGGCTTTTTGGGCGGGTGATTGGTTGGCGTGAGGGGGTGTGCGTGGGCGATTTGCGGGGATGCCGGGAGGGGTGTATTGTTTTCTGAGTCGCTGCTGCTGAAGCAGACAAAACAGCGGCCAAACCCCTTCAAAACATCACC
>NZ_JBNHHB010000456.1:0-1686 GCF_059091905.1 Arthrobacter sp. Dra40 | reverse complement strand
GCACCGACAATGACGACGTCGTACTTATGGACCTGCATACTGGATGCTCTTTCTGTTGAACCTAAAATTCTTCGTCGCGGGAGACTCGCGACGGGGCAACGGCGCCGCGGTCTGCCGCGGCACCGGTTACGGTGCCGGGCAGAACGACGGCAGCAGTTCCGCGCTGGCGTTGGCCGGGCACGGATCGAAGGTGAAGATCACCAGAGTGCCGAGCACGATGATGACGGCAGAGGCCACGTAGAGGACCATCTTGAACCAGAAGCGGGTGCTGTTCTTCTCCGCGTAGTCCTCGATGATGGTGCGCACGCCGTTGGTGCCGTGCAGCATGGCGAGCCAAAGCATGGCCAGGTCCCAGATCTGCCAGAACGGGTCGGCCCATTTGCCGGCGACGAAGCCGAAGTTGATGGCATGGACGCCTTCGCCCAGCATCAAGTTGACGAACAGGTGGCCGAAGACGAGCACCACCAGGATGAGGCCGGAGACCCGCATGAACAGCCACGCGAACATTTCAAAGTTGCCCTTGCGGCCCGTGTTGCGCATGTACTCCGGGGCAATGCGGGTGCTGCGGGGAGCCTGGATTTCAGAGTTGACCGACATGACTTAGTGACCCCCGGTGAAAGCGAGCGTGAGGTGGCGAATAAGGAACGGAACCATGACGACGACCCACAGGCCGACGACGCCCCACAGAAGCTTGGCCTGGTACTTCGGGCCCTTCTTCCAGAAGTCGATGAGGATCACGCGCAGTCCGTTGAAAGCGTGGTAGACAATGGCTGCCACCAGACCGGCTTCGAGGACGGCCATGATCGGGTTCTTGTACGTGGCCATGACGGCGTCATAGGCGCCGGGTGACACCCGGACCAGTGCGGTATCCAGCACGTGTACCAAGAGAAAGAAAAAGATTGCGACGCCCGTGATGCGGTGTCCTACCCAAGACCACATGCCTTCGCGGCCGCGGTACAAGGTCCCTGCTGGTGTCTTCGACACTGAATTACCCTCTCCCTGCATCGCAGAGGCGCAGCGTGGCTTCCACGCAAGAGTTGACGCCGGTGCGAGAGCACTCTGTAGCTCAAGACTAATCTAGGCTTCGCTGGGGGGTTATTCAATTTGGGAACCACCCTGTGTGACCTTTTTAACAGTGCCGCGCGCAACCGCCGGCTTACCCCCGGGATCCCGCGGAATTCCGGGGAGCTTACGTTAGTAAAACGTGCCCTCATTCCGGTCTATTCCCCGTTGAGGCCCCGGTAAACCTGCCCGCGGCGGCGGAAATCCGCCCGCGGAATGAAGCCGGTTCCCACCCCGCTGGATTACCGTGGAGAGCGTGAAGACTCAAGCAGCAGACCGGAGCTCGGCCGACAGTGCCGTGCTGGATCGTTTCCATGCGGTGATTCCGGCCGGCGGGACCGGGACGCGGCTGTGGCCGTTGTCGCGGGCCGCGGCACCGAAGTTCCTGCATGATCTGACCGGTTCAGGGTCCACCCTGATCCGCGCCACGTATGCCCGCTTGGAGCCCCTGTGCCAGGGGCGGACCCTCGTGGTGACAGGGAAAGTGCACCGGACGGCGGTCTGTGCGCAGCTGCCCGAGCTGCAGGATTCGAACCTGGTGCTGGAGCCGGAGCCGAAAGACTCGGCGGCGGCCATCGGGCTCGCCGCGGCGATCCTGCACCGGCGCGATCCGCAGATCATTAT
>NZ_JBNHHB010000455.1:0-1693 GCF_059091905.1 Arthrobacter sp. Dra40 | reverse complement strand
AAGTATTGTTAATTGCATGAACATTCAAGTAAACCCCCAGGACCTGCTCTCCGGCGACCTCAGCATGGGCACCGTCATGCTCAAGGTCGGCGACATGAAGAACATGACCAACTACTACCAGCAGGCGCTGGGGCTGGATCCTGTCTCGGAAGGACTGGGCGGGGTTTTCCTGGGCCGCGGCACCACGCCGCTGCTCCACCTGGCTCCGGCCACCGGGCTGCAGTTGCCCTCGCGCGGTGAAGCCGGACTGTTCCACACCGCCTTCCTGTTCGAGAACCAGTCGGACCTGGCGGCCACCGTGGCCACCGCGGCGCAGACCGATCCTTCCCGGTTCACCGGTAGTGCCGACCACTTGGTGAGCGAGGCGTTCTACTTCACCGACCCGGAGGGCAACGGCATCGAGCTCTACTGGGACCGCCCGCGCGATCAGTGGTCCTGGAAGGAGACTGCCGACGGCAAGGAAGTCCACATGGACAGCCTGGCCCTCAACCCCCAGACCTACCTGCAAAGCCACCTGACCGAGGAGTCGCTCGCCAGCCAGCGCGAAGCCGGCGCCGGCATCGGCCACGTGCACCTGCAGGTGGGGGACACCCACGTCGCCGAAGATTTCTACGTGAAGACCCTCGGTTTCGAACGCACCGCCGGCTGGCACGGCCAGGCGCTGTTCGTCGCCGCCGGCGGCTACCACCACCACATGGCCATGAACGTCTGGAACAGCCGCGGCGCCGGCCCCCGCAAGGACACCCTGGGCCTGGGCGAGGTGCTGATCCACGTGCCGACCGAGGACGAGGTGGGCGCCCTGACCGAACGCCTCACCAGTGCCGGAATTGCCCATCACCACACCGGGGCGGAGCTGCGCTTCGAGGATCCGTGGCGCAACCAGTTGCGCGTCGCTGTTGGCTAAAAGCGGAAACTCGCCCGCTGCGGCTAGGCTGAAGAAGAACCACTTGGTCTAGCCGCGGAAGGGCCCTCAGATGTCCGGAATCACCGAAATCTTCGTCGCCACCCACGACGTCGCCGTCCGGCGCGCCGCCGAGCTTGAAGCCAGCGTCGAGTCCCGCGGCGTGACCGACGGGCCAATGGCCCAGGTCGAGGATGCGCCCAGTGTCCGGCTCAACGGAATCACCGATTTGGAAATTGAGATCCTCGGCGGCCTGGCGGCCAAGGCCGTGGGTGCCGCCGCTGGCGAGGCCCTGGACATGGCGGACGTCTCCAGCGACTACCTGATGGTGGCCCCGGACGCCATGGTCCAGTCGTTGGCGGAACTGCTGACCTACACCGACGATGCCGGTGCCTCCTTGATCCCTGAGGTCGCCGCGCTGTGGGCCGCCGAGGAGGACATGCCGTTCAGCGGCGACATCGCCGAAGACAACGTGCGCCAAATCGCTCGGCTAGCGGCGCAGGCGGAGCAGGCCGAACGCCAGCAGCTCTACGTCTGGTCCACCGCCGCCGAAGCCTGACGTCGCTCGGGCTGCCGAACGCGTCCGGTGCCGGCCGCTGACCCGGCGGCAACGCGCCGTCGTCGTCAAGTCGCGCGGATTGGGTCCTGTCTGGCACAATAGACAGGTACTCGATCTGCGTGGCCCCTCTCTCCGCGTATGCATCTTGTCCTTTGAACCCCAACCATGGCCCGCCCCACGGGAGCAGACATACGGGTTCGCCCATTTTCAGAACCAGGAGTGACCACAACAGT
>NZ_JBNHHB010000454.1:0-1733 GCF_059091905.1 Arthrobacter sp. Dra40 | reverse complement strand
TGAGCGCCCTGCGGCTGCTTGAGCGCGAACGCGAAATTCCGCTGGACCTGCTGATCCCCACGATCGAGCAGGCCCTGCTGGTGGCCTATCACAAGTCTCCCGGTTCCATCGACCAGGCCCGGGCCGAGCTGGACCGCAAGAGCGGACACGTCACCATCTGGGCCGCCGAGATGGACGACGACGGCACCGTGATCGGCGAGTTCGACGACACGCCGAGTGGGTTCGGCCGGATCGCGGCGAGCACCGCCCGCCAGATTATCCTGCAGCGGCTGCGCGACGCGGAGGACGACAACGTCCTGGGCGCCTTTCGCGGCAAAGAGGGGGAGCTGGTCTCCGGCTTGATCCAGCAGGGCCACAACCCCCACATGGTCCAGGTGGATCTGGGCACCGTGGAAGCACTGTTGCCTCCGCCCGAACAGGTGCCGGGGGAGAGCTACCTTCACGGCACGCGCTTGCGCGCGTATGTGGTGGATGTCCACCGGGGCATGAAGGGCCCGTCGATTACGCTCTCCCGGTCCCACCCCGGCCTGGTGCGCAAGCTCTTCGAACTGGAAGTACCCGAGATCGCGGACAAGAGCGTTGAAATCGTTGCCCTCGCCCGCGAGGCCGGCCACCGGACCAAGATCGCAGTCAAGGCCAATGTGCCCGGACTGAACGCCAAGGGCGCCTGCATCGGCGAGATGGGTTCCCGGGTGCGCGCGGTCATGACGGAGTTGCACGACGAGAAGATCGACATTGTCGACTTCAGCGAGGATCCGGCGACGTTCATCGCCAGTGCCCTGTCCCCGTCGCGGGTCAGTTCGGTGACCATTACGGATGCGGAAACCCGTTCTGCCCGCGTGGTGGTGCCCGACTACCAGCTCTCGCTGGCGATCGGCAAGGAGGGGCAGAACGCCCGGCTGGCGGCGAAACTGACGGGCTGGCGGATCGACATTGTGTCCGACGCTGCCACCGCCGAACGGCGTCAGTAAAACCGAAGATCAACCCAGGCCTCGCGCCTGAAACACGCCCGGTTCGTTGGCCGGGCACTGGAAGCGGTAGAATAGCCATGGCCGGGTTTCCCGACAGTCAAAAGCCCGTGCAGGGGCACGCCCAAGCGGCTACGCAGCCGCAGCGGACCTGCATAGGCTGCCGGCGCCGGGAAGACCAGGCCGTTCTGCTGCGGCTGGCAGTCGAGGAGATCGGCGGTGTCCCCACCGTCGTCGTCGATCCGGCCCGCCGCAGACCCGGACGCGGTGCCTGGATGCACAGCGATCCGGAATGCATGGAGTTGGCAATCAAGCGGCGTGCCTTCGGCAGGGCCTTTCGGGCCCATGTCGACAGCAGTGCTGTTGCGCACCAGCTCCGTGCTTACGACGAGGCAGCCAGCGTGGCCGGCCCCGTCAACCCAACCGTCCAACCTGAAAGCGGGTCAGAAAACTGATGGAAACCCGATGAGTGCCAAGTGATGAGTACTTCATTGTGCTCTGCCCGCGGCCTTTCAGCCCTTTCTGCTGAAAGCCGCAGCAAGAAATAGACGGTTCGTACCCGGCAGACCTGCCTCGTGCGGACCGAGACAGGAGAAATGTGGCCAAGGTCCGCGTACACGAGCTGGCAAAAGAGCTCGGTATTACCTCGAAAGATGCAGTATCCAAACTGCAGGAGTTGGGCGAATTCGTCCGCTCCGCCTCATCGACTATTGAGGCACCCGTCGTGAGAAAGCTTCGCGACGCCTTCCCTGCCGCCGCCCCCAA
>NZ_JBNHHB010000453.1:0-1748 GCF_059091905.1 Arthrobacter sp. Dra40 | reverse complement strand
GATGTTCCCGGCACCGCGGTGCCGGGAACATCCCTCTCTTTGTACTCCCCGAGGACCTGCACGGCACTGCTGCCGGAAATCCGTATCTGTATGCTGTGCCCATGACGGCACCGCAGATCTATATCAGTTTCCCCGGCACTGCCCGCGAAGCACTGGGTTTCTATGCAGAGATCTTTGGCGGAGAGCTTTCCCTGCACACCAATGAGGACTTCGGCAACAGTGCGGGACCGCCCGGCCACATAGCCCACGGAATGCTGAACGGCGTGGTCGCCCTGGCCGGATCGGATGCGGCCCCCGGTGAGAAGAGCATCCGGCTCGAAGGCGTCATGCTCTCGCTGCTCGGGACCGCCGAGCCCGAGGTGCTGCACGAATGGTTCGACAAGCTCGCCGTTGGCGGCCAGGTGGTCGATCCCCTTGCCCCGAAGCCGTGGGGCGCGTCCGATGGCCAGGTGATCGATCGTCACGGCCTTCACTGGCTCGTCGGCTACGAACCAGCGGCGTGACTACGTCAGGCGCCGGTCCGCAGACGCTCTACGTCTGCCAGTCGCGGATACGCGGCCTGGGTTCCCTTCTTCGTGGCAGCCAGAGCAGCAGCGACCGAAGCGAACGCCGCCGCCTCGGCCAGGGTCTCCCCTGCGGCAAGCCGTGCCGCGAGGGACCCGGTGAAGGCGTCGCCGGCGCCGGTGGTGTCCATGGCGTCAACCTTGGTGGGGGCGATCCGGGTGAAACGGCGCCCCTCCCCGGCATGCCCATCCAGCACGATGGAGCCATCGGCGCCCAGGGTGACGACCGCGCGGTCCAGCCCCTGCGCCGCAAACTTCAAGCCCACCTGCTCCCATTCGGCAACGGCGGCATTGGCGCACGGCATCTCGGCGCCGCCGAGGAACTGCGAAGCCTCGTGCGCGTTGACCAGCAGGACGTCGGTGAGTTCGGCCAGGCTTCGCGGCACGGGCGCGTAAGGCGAGAGGTTGAGCAGCACCGTTGCTCCGGCGTCGTGCCCTGATCTGGCTGCCGCCTCCACGACGTCCAGGCCGACCTCGAGGCAGAGGCAAACCACGGCGACGCCATCGAAAGCGTCCCCGGCTGCGACTACGTCATCCGGAACTACGGTGCCGTTGGCGCCGGGGGAAATGACGATGCTGTTCTCCCCCGCCGCGTCAACGGTAATGACGGCGACGCCGGTCTCGACGTCGGCGGTGCGGCGCACCCGCGAAACGTCCACGCCGGCCCCTGCAACGGAGGCCAGCAGCATGTCCCCGTTGGAGTCCTCGCCCACGGCGCCGATCAGGGCGACGTTGCCGCCGAGCCGGCCAGCGGCCACGGCTTGGTTGGCGCTCTTGCCGCCCGGGTTCACGGCGAAGCCTTCGCCGCGGAGGGTTTCGCCGGGGTTGGGCAACCGCTCGGTGTAGATGGTCAGGTCCGCGTTTAGTGAACCAACGACGACGATGCGTCCGGCCTGCGGACTCACTGTTCCACCTCGGCGTCGACGGGCTTGGGGATCAGCAGCGAGGCGCCGAAGGCCGCGACCGTGATGACCAGGCCGACCACCACCGTCGTGAGGTAAGAGGCGCGGTCGCCCAGCGCCGAAGTGCCCACGAGCACCGCCGGCAGCACCAGGAAGCTCAGCCCGGCGCCGAGGTTGAAGGCTCCTGCGTTCATGCCCGGTAGGAAGCCGGGGTTGCCCGGGGGCGAGAGCACCACGCCGAGCCCGTTGAGCATAATGTTCGCGGTGCCGGCGTACATGATGC
>NZ_JBNHHB010000452.1:0-1766 GCF_059091905.1 Arthrobacter sp. Dra40 | reverse complement strand
CCTGGGGCCTCCGCGGGACTACTGAGACGGACCGCCGCCGGCAGCCATGCCGGCGGCGGTCCGCTGCTGTTAACCGGCATGCAGTTCTACTGGGGGAGCAGGGCCAGTACTTCTTCGTCGCTGACCTGGCCGAATTGCCGGTATGCCTCGCCGACGGCCCTGAAGCCGTTCGGCTGGCGCAGGCAGTAGACGGCATCGGCCAGTTTCTTGAGCTCGGCGCAAGTCTGCGGTGGGCCCACCGGGACCGCGACAACAACCTCCCGCGGCCCGTTTTGCCGGACTGCCAGGATCGCCGCCTTCATGGTGGCGCCGGTCGCCAGTCCGTCGTCGCAGAGAATGGCCGTCCGGCCGCCGACCATTGGTGTCCGGCCGCGAAGGTAGGCGTCCTGTCGCCGCTTCAGTTCCATGCGCTCCGTGTCCTGGACGCTTTGCAGGCGCTCCGCGCTGAAATTGCGGCGTTGCAGTTCTGCCACAATATGGTCCACCATCACGACGGCGGTGTGCCCGCCGTGGGCGGCCAAGGCACCGAAGGCGACCTCTGGTTGGCCCGGGATACCCAACTTACGGACGATGAGCGCGTCGAAGGCAACGCCGAGTTCATCCGACAGCACCGCGGCTACGGGCACGCCGCCACGGGCAAGTCCCAGCACCGTGACGTCCTCGCGGCCGCGGTATCCCCCCAACTCGTTCGCCAGTTGTCGGGCAGCATCCCGCCGATCGGCAAAGGGGGCAGGCGGTCTGCTCAACAGTCCCACGGCCCTTAGTATCCTCTCCCGCCACGACGGGCGCGAGGGGCGTGCAATCCACGGCGGGCTGCAGGACGTCCCGTTCGAGGGGCGCCCACATCCTAACGGTTCCCGCGGCCGAAATAGTTGCGCGGCGGATGGGTAGTTCTCCCCATCGCGACCGACGGACCTGCCGGATATGCTCAGACCAACGGTGGGGCTCGGAACGGGGGCCCCGACCGCGCCGGCCGGGCTTGGGCCCGGGCGTGGAAGAGCCGGAGCTGCAGGATACCCCCCAACGCCTGCTGCTCCGGCTCTTTCGGTTAATCCGGCCGCCCTGGGCCTCGGGGTGGTCGTCTTCAACCGTCGTAGGCGCCGAATCCGTTGCACCGATAGATCTCAGGGCTTGGCCTGCGCGACTTGTCTTGAGGGTTATAGGCCATAAAAGTGTGTCTGGCCCGGGCGTGTCAGGTTCTGCCGGCCCATCCTGCGCGGCCCCGGCCTTCTTCCGCGATGGCAGCGGTATCGAGTTCTGCCGGTCCGACCGGTTCTTCTTCGAGTTCGTCAGTGGTTGTTGTCACCGTGACGTAGTGTTCGGGCCGGATCAGTTTCCAAGCCGATCGGGGGTCCTCGCTGCGTTGGTAGAGGTTGGTCGTGGAAGCGATCTGCAGCGTGGCCAAGTCGGGGTGCAGGTAGGTGAAGAGCACTTCCTGACGGACGCAGCGTGCCATCAACTGGTAGGCGGCGGAGCCGGTAGTGGGTGTACCACCAGGTCCCGTTCGCTGCAGCGTGAGCAGAGCACCCGGACGTTGCGCTGAACATGCACCAGGCAGCGCTGGACCTTCGTTTCGGGCCAGGTGCGTTTGAGTGCTGAGGCGAGGCCAAGCACCCTCCACGAATGAAGGACCCGGAGTATGCGGAATCGGATTTAGCCGCGCCAACACGGGGAAGGAGGAGGCACCGGACACACATTAATGGCCTATGGCCCTGTCTTGCCGCGGGTCGATTGGCCGGACAGATAACTTCCCCGAACGGGTGGAT